>JBJEQS010000265.1:0-1998 GCA_051881875.1 Oscillospiraceae bacterium | reverse complement strand
ATATTGCAGTATCTTTTTACAGGTATTGTCCGAGCTTTGCAGAGCAACAGACAAAATATGTATTAAGATTGTCAACATCATTGACGATGTTAAACAACCCCTATGTACAAGGTTATTTTAACACAAATACGCAAAAAAGTCAAGGTGTTGACGAGATAGCTATACCCTTTTTACCATTTCTTCAGGTATGGCTTGATTGTTGACACCTTTTTTGCGCCCATTTACACTTTATCTAATTAAAGCGAATTGTGAAAGAGCTGATTTCAATGTAATTGTTGTCAAACAATTAGGAAACGAAAACATTTGCAGGAGGTGAACAAAATGATTGATTCAAAGGTTCAGAACGAAATAATTGAAAGAATTTTTGATGTTCTTTCTAACTACAAGCTTACTCTTTTTGATATTGAAAATATCATTAGAGGAATAAGAAGCAGAGCTGAAGGCAGTTATTATTTGGAAATCAAGAATACAAGTGAAAATTGAAAGGAAATGATAACAATGAAAATCAAGGAGCAAATCAGGGCAATGATGCCAGAAGCAAAGGGTGAATTTGTAAAGGACAAATTTATAAAAGATACCTATATTCAAGCAAGACAGCACAACGGACAGAACATATACTATATTATTTATCGCTGGTGGGAAAAGCTGGCTACTGGAAAAGTCAATTTTGTTGATGTAGTCAACGGCGAAGGCACGGTATTTATTGCAAGGAACAATTGAGAGGAGAAAAAATTATGAATAAGAATATGTTTGCACGTTTTATCCAGAATTGTGACAGAACCCATTTTAAGGATATTGCACTTGAAAAGGACGAAAAACTGATACCATTAAAGAAAATCATTGTATCAAGAGATAACAAAAGGTTGTATTTTATCGCAGTAGATGAAAAGGATAGCTGTAACTATTACAGAAATCAGATCGTAAATTTGGAAATGCTTAATACAAATCGTGATGATTTTGATTATAGCATTATAATTTCAACAAAAACAGATGAGTGCTTCAAGGTACATATCAATATGGAAGACGGATATTCCTTGTACGCTTATATAGATGATGTAATAAGAAACTACAATGCCGTATCGGAAGCTATACCCAAGTATTTGGATAAATACAAGGGAAAGAATGTTGTTGTCAAGCATAACACAGATTCAGCAATGTACCGTACCTTTAATGAAGAAGATGATGCAACTGTTTTTCCTGTAACTGACAGCTATGTCATAAATGATTTTGATTATGTAATTTTCTATGATGCAGTTAGTCCGAATATTCCTTGTATCAAAATGTACAGCAATGAAAATAAGAATATTTATGCTTGCGCTATGGGTGTTAAGCTGATTACAGATAAAGTGATTTTTACTGCTGATGGGGAATTTTTAATTGAGGAAGTCTAAATCCGCTGCTGGAAACGGAAATATAAGGACGGTGATGCTTATGCTTGTGTAAGTATGATTGAAAGCAAAATATATAACAAACGAAAGGATTGATAAATTTAGAAGAATGGCAAGATTTAGTTTAGACAATTATTTCAAGGTGTTATTTGACATCGACCCTGAAACAAACGATTTTAGCCTTGAAGAAAACGAGTATATAAGAATAGTGGCAATTAAAGCTGAAAATGACAAGATCACCTTTACGAAATTTTTTAAGCATAAAGCAGAAATTGAAGAGTTTGTCAAAAAATACAAGTATAACTATCATATTTATGTAGGTTTGGCAACTACAAAGGGACAAGCTGGAGAAGCAAAGAATATGTACAAGCGAAAAGTTCTTATGCTGGACTTTGACAGAAAAGATTATCCCGATTATTCTGATGCAGCGGATTTTTCAAAGCATATCAAGGGCAGAATAAAGGTTCTGTTTAATCATATGATAGTCGATACAGGTCACGGTTATCACTTTTATATTGCAACAAACAGATATAAAGACAATAAACGTATGGCAAGTGTCAACAATGAGCTTGGCGAAATTCTCGGTGCTGATTTAAAGGCAACGTTAATA
>JBJEQS010000264.1:0-8719 GCA_051881875.1 Oscillospiraceae bacterium | reverse complement strand
AGAGCAGAGGACTGAAAATCCTCGTGTCGATGGTTCGATTCCGTCCGGAGGCACTTGTATCGTTTATTAGATACTGCTGTTATCCTTTTTATATTGTCTGTAATGTGTGTATTGTTGCAGGCATTTCTCATGCGGATTTAGCTCATCTGGTAGAGCGCCACCTTGCCAAGGTGGAGGTAGCGAGTTCGAGCCTCGTAATCCGCTCCATATGTTCCATGGAAGTATCCATGGCGTAGTCTGGCTTCTGAATATATTATTCAGAAGCCTTTTCTAATATATTTTATTCTGCTGAAAGGAAGTCTGACATCTATGTTTAAATTACCGCTTCAGGTGGAGCTTGCATTGAATATGCTTAATAAAAACGGTTTTGAAGCATATATTGTAGGAGGCTGTGTCAGAGATTTTCTGCTCGGTACAGTTCCGCATGATTATGATATAACAACAAATGCCCTGCCTGAACAGACAGAGCGTGTATTTAAAAATTTCCGGATAGTTGAAACAGGCATAAAGCACGGCACTGTTACAGTTATAATAAACAATATGCCGCTTGAAATAACCACATACCGTATTGACGGTGAATACAGGGATAATCGTCGTCCTGCGTCCGTATCATATACATCAAGGCTTGATGATGACCTTGCAAGGCGTGATTTTACCATGAATGCCATAGCCTATGGTCTGAATGATGAAATAAGGGATACATTCAACGGCAGACAGGATATTATCAGCAGAAAAATTGTATGCGTAGGAAATCCGCAGGAGCGTTTTAATGAAGATGCACTGAGGATTATGAGAGCATTGCGTTTTTCCTCACAGCTTGATTTTGAAATAGATGCGAAAACCTCGGAATGTATTTTCCGGCAGAAAATGCTTCTGAAAAACATATCGGCTGAAAGAATACAGTCTGAACTTGATAAACTTGTATGCGGTGTGAATGTGTATAATATACTGATGAAATACAGTGATATTATAGGTGTATTCATTCCCGAAATACTCGCAAGTGTAGGATTTGACCAGAAAAGCAAATATCATAAGTATACTGTATGGGAACATATAGCTGTAGCTGTATCAAAATCATGCAATGACAGGATAGTGCGTCTTGCATTGCTTCTGCATGATATAGGGAAACCGTTCTCATGTCAGGAGGAAGGGGAGTGCCGTCATTTCAAAGGTCATGCGGCAGTGAGTGCTGATATGGCTGAAAAAATTCTTAAAAGGCTCAAATATGATAATTTTACCATAAAGCGTGTGAAAACGCTTATAATGCATCACAGCGATAAATTTGAAAGTGAGAAGTCAATCAGGAAAATGCTTTCTGTAATAGGCGAGGAATTATTTTTCCAGCTTATTGAGGTTAAGAAAGCGGATAATCTTGCGAAAAAGGATTTCTGCTCGGAACGCATACCAAAGCTGGAAGCTGTAAAATATGCAGCTGAAAGTATCATAAAATCCGGACAGTGCATAAGTATAAAGGAACTTGCTGTCAATGGAAATGATATAAAGTCCATAGGTGCAAAGGGCAGGGAAATTGGTGAAGTATTGCAGCAGCTTCTTGATTATGTTATAGACGACAGAATTGAAAATAAATATGATGAGCTTATGGAAAAAGCAGGGGATATAATTGCACATAAGTCATGATAAAAATAAAAACAGGGGATACCGCTGATTAACGGTATCCCCCATTTATATTATCAGATTTATTATATTTTATTAAAGAGAAGTAATTGCATTGATGAGGAACTTTTTAAGCTGTGAAAGGTCTTTTACATCAACCTCGCCATCTGTCTCTATATCAGCATTTGCAAACTGAGTACCTTCAAGAGTGGTCATTTTAACAATGTGCTGACACATGATTGTAACATCTCTTACATCAATTTCTCCGTCACCGTTTGCATCACCGAGCATTGTTGCTTCTGATGGTTTTGTTTCGGAAGCTGATGTATCGTCAGTTTCAGTTTCAGTACTGGTTGATTCAGTAGTTTCAGCCTTTTCAAGCAGGTCAATCCATAATGGCTCTGTTGCAGAACCATGTGAACCGGAATAACCGATTATTATTTTATCGCCAGCCTCAATATTATCGAGTGTGCCTTTCTGGTTTTCTGGGATAGCTATTACAATTGAAGATGAGTCAAATGTTTCAAAATCAACAGTAATTGTATCCTCGTCTATATCAAGAACTGTGCCTTTTAATGTTACAACATCATCAATAGATACAGCTGTAGTAGTTTCAGTAATTTCAGATGTATCAACAGCTTCAGTAGTTTCTGTTGTTTCAGTTGTTACAACAGGCTCTGTAACAATCGGTTCTTCGCCTGAGCCGTCAAGAGGATAAGTCTTGAGGTCGGGGAGTTCATCAAGAGTTATGCAGTATTCACTCTGATACATTTCCTTGAGGTCTTCAACCTTGTTGAATACAGGGTTTGAAAGGAAGTTTGTACTGTCTGAACCGCCGTCATACCATGGGCAGAAATAGAGCCAGCCTGCTTTTTCATCAAGAATGTTTGCAAGAGTAGGTATGCTGTCGTTTTCGGACATGGCAATCATCTTTTTGCCATCATACTGTTTAACAAGGCTGTAGAATGTGCCGCTTATAGCACTGTCATTATGATTGAGAACAGGGCTTCCTGATGACCAGTCAGTACAGTTGTATTTATCATAACCAATGATGTCAACGTATTCATCGCCCGGATACCAGTCTGTTGATGTGGCATATGTATAGCTGTTCCATTCCCAGATAAGGTTATGACAGTCAAAGTCCTCTGTCAGTGTCTTGTATGTGTATATCCAGAGGTCTTTGTAAGCTTTTGAGCCTTCTCTGCCCCACCAGAACCATGAGCCTGTTTCACCGCCGCCGCCTTCAGCTTCGTGGAGAGGACGCCAGATAACCGGAATATTTTCAGCTTCAAGCTTCTTGAACTCTGCTGCAAGAGTAGTCAGAGCCTGCATATAATACTCATTCTCCTTGGTGCCTGGTGTAGCAGCTTTTGATGGTGAGAAATCTGTCTTTTCACTATAAGTAGTCTGTGACCAGTCTATTTTGTCGCCGATATTATAATTTTCCATTACTGTAGGAACATTCAGATGCCATGAAGAAGTTGCAATACCGCCCTTGTTATTTACCCAGTCAATAATACGGTCTGTAGAGCCGTCATCACTTCCGAATGCAGGGCAGGTGAAGTTGCCGTAATCGAAGCCTCTTATTGCAGGGAGTTCGCCTGTATTTTCCTTGATGTAGTTGAATTCATATTCAAAATCATGAGGACCGTATTGGTAAATTTCCTGCTGACCTGAAATGATATGTTTTCCGTAAACATCGCCGAGATAACTCATAAGACGCTTTGCAGAATCAGTTGCCTTTGCGTCAGTGAGAGTTTTATTGCCGATAAGTTCGGGGAGTTCAGCTGATTTTACAGTGACATAGTCAAACATAGTCCAGCCCCAGCTGCTCTGGAGAGCAACAGTGTTTGTACCTTTATTAAGCTTGTAAGTACCGATAACTGTTTCTGTAAAGGTATCGTTTGAAGTAAATCCAGCCTGTCCCTGATTTACATCATTGATAAGGATATTCTGAATTTTTGAGTCGCCGATTGATGCAGGGAGATAATATGAAATGGCGATTTCATACATACCTGTTTCAGGAACATCAACCTCAACGGAGATAATATCGCCAGCATCTTTGAGATAAACATATCCTGTGCCTGAATATCCGATTTCCTCTGTCTGTACGGTTGTGCTTGTGCCTTCAATTTTTCCGTCCTCAAACTCATATTTCACGCTGTCTGCTGAAATAGTTGCGTCTGTTTCGGGCATTGCACTCAGTGCCGTTATTGCAGTAGCAAAAGCCATTACTGAGGCACATATTTTTTTTGCTGATGAATTACACATTATAAAATTCCTCCTAAAATTTTGATAACAAAATAATTATAACATAGTATTACTATAATTTCAATGATGTTTATATAAAATACTGTGAAGTTAAAAGTTTTTTGTATGAATATAACAATCCGCAAGACTGCGATATGTTTAAAATTACGAAACAAATATTTACAAAACGGAACAAATATTGTATAATTTTTGTAACAAATATTGCAAAATCAAATATAATAGTTTATAATTAAAAAACAGCTATAAATCATAGGAAGCATTTTTATTGATATAAGGAGGAAAATATGGAGAACAATAACAGTTATTCATATGGAATGAATTATGTAAGCGGTGCTGAAAAAAAGAAAAAGGGTTCAGCCGCAGCAGCAATCGGAGTTGCGGCAATAATTCTTGCGGCAGGTTCGGTTATGGCATATAATTTTATACCTGTTGTAAAAAATACAGTGCGTATGACATTTATGAAGCCGGAAAATTACTTTGCAACAGTTCAGAAGGAAAATATCAGCAGTATGTCATCGGCAATGGCTCAGCAGTATGACAAGACAAGGGAATTTTATACATCAAGCAGTATCGGTGCGGATATAAATATCAGTGCCAATCTTACAGAGCCATATGTAATTGATGACGGTATGGAAGTAAGCAGTGCGGCACTTGATATAAGCGTAGCAATGGATAAGGATATTGTTTCGGAGGAACTTGCTCTCAGCATGAATGATGTTGAATTAACAACAATATCAGCAATAATTGATGCGGCAGAAAATGCAATGTATATAAAATTTCCGGAGCTTTCAGACAAATACATAGATTTTTCTGAATATCTTGATGAAGAAGTATCAATATCGGAATCAACAGATTTTCTTGAAAGCAACAAGGTCATATATGATACATTCACAGCGGATATGGTTGAGGAAAAAATCAACAAGTACGGATATATAATAACAGACAGCCTGAAACAGTGCGATGTTGAAATTGAAAAGAACTATGAGGGCAAGGCGGCTGATGTTGATTTCAAGTATACCCGTCTGACAGTCAATGTAACAGAGGAAGATTTCAGAACGATATGCCTTGATTTGCTTGAGGAACTCAAAAATGATGAGGAAATAGAAAAGACAGTAAATGAATATCTCAAATATGAATATGATGATACGGAATATGCCGAATATATTCAGGACGCAATTGATGAAATAAACGAGGCTTATGATGAAGATTCCGATGAGAGCATTAATCTTGATGTATATGTCGATGCAACGGGCATTATAAGAGGATATAATATGTCAAGCGATGATGAAGAAGTAACCATGGGCTATGCAGTCGCCAAGGACGGAGATAATTACGGCTTGCAGCTTACAATGAATGCTGACGGCGATGAGGTGGCATTGAAAGTTAATGCAACTGAAAATGCAGGAAGCTTTACAGGCGTATGCGATTTGGAAGCAGATGATGAAAAATTAAGCTTAGGCTTTGAAAATCTGAAACTGAATTCAGATGGATATAAAAGTGCTGACGGTATAATCTCAATGGATTTGAGCAGTATTGATGATGAATTGTCGGAAATAAAGGTTATTCTTGAAAGCGGTGATAATTCACAGAAAATAACCCTCGATATTCCTGAATATGCAGAAGTAAAGATGGATTACAAAATGGTTGAAAAGCCTGACATTCCAAGAATACCGACAGGTACTCTGAAGCCTGAGGATATTGATGAAACAAAGACTGAAAAATGGCTTGAAAACATATTTGAAAAACTCGGCTGGGATTATGAGGAATACATGGGTTATAATGATGATTACTATTATGATGACGACTATTATTATGACGATTACTATGATTATGATGATTATGATTACGATGAAGAAGATTATTATTATGATGACTCAGTGGACAATGAATTTCTTGACTATCTTGAGGAAAACGGCATTACAGTAGATGAGTGGATAGAATTTTCCGATGAGGAATGGGACGAATGGGTTGAAAAATATCTTCAAGAATACGGATATTATGATTATTATGAAGAGGATTTGAACGCATAACAGCAGAAAAACAGAAAAAATTCAATAAAAATATGAAAAATTTAATGTAATTGTTGACTTATTGGATTAAAAGGAATATAATAATAATATGTTTTGAATTTTTATTTCATTATATAATTTTTTGGAGGTTTTTCAAAATGAGCAGAGTTTATAACTTCAGTGCAGGTCCGGCTACTCTGCCGGAGGCTGTACTCAGAAAAGCAGCAGATGAAATGCTTGAATACGGCACAAGCGGTCAGTCCGTTATGGAAATGTCACATCGTTCAAAGGAATATCAGGCAATAATTGATGAATGTGAAGCACTCCTCAGAAAAGTAATGGATATTCCGGAAAATTACAAGGTTCTTTTCCTTCAGGGCGGTGCATCATCACAGTTCGCTATGATTCCTCTCAACCTTATGAACAAAACAGGCAAGGCTGATTTCGTTATCACAGGTCAGTGGGCTAACAAGGCTTATACAGAAGCTGCAAAGCTTTGCGGTGCTGAAAACTGCAATGTAATCGCATCTTCAAAGGATAAGACTTTCTCATATATCCCTGAACTCGACAAGTCAAAGTTCAATCCGACAGCAGACTATTTCCACATCTGCCAGAACAATACAATCTACGGCACAAGATGGGCTGAACTCCCTGATACAGGAAATGTTCCGCTTGTAGCTGACCTTTCATCATGTATTCTTTCAGAGCCTGTTGACGTATCAAAGTACGGCATGATTTATGCCGGTGCTCAGAAGAATATGGGTCCTGCCGGTCTTACAGTAGTTATAATCCGTGAAGACCTTATCGGCAACGCTAAGGAAGGCACTCCTACAATGTTCGACTACAAGACACACGCTGACAATGGCTCAATGTACAACACACCGCCTACATACGGCATCTATATCCTCAAGCTCGTTCTTGAATGGATACAGGAAAAGGGCGGTCTTACAGCTATGAAGGAATTCAATGAAAAGAAAGCTGCAATTCTCTATGACTTCCTTGACAATTCTGCAATGTTCAAGCCAACTGTACAGGGCAAGGACCGTTCACTTATGAATGTTCCTTTCGTTACAGGCAATGATGAACTCGATGCAAAATTCGTTGCAGAAGCTAAGAAAGCTGGCTTCATCAATATCAAGGGACATCGTTCAGTAGGCGGCATGAGAGCTTCAATCTACAATGCTATGCCAATCGAAGGCGTTGAAAAGCTTGTTGAATTTATGAAGAAGTTTGAAAGCGAAAATGCTTAATCTGATAATTTATAATTAAAATAAAAACGGAACACTTAAAGTATCGGATGATTAATCTTTGAGTGTTCCTTTTTAAATTTACGGGAGGAGTAAAATGAGCAAGTTAAAATCTTGGATTGAAAGCCGTTTTTTTCAGAATTTTATCCTTGCAGTAATTGTGATAAACTGTGTTATTATGGGATTTCAGACTTCTGTAAATATTATGAATGTATGCGGTGATATTTTAAATGTCATTGATAAAATATGCCTTATAATATTCATTATAGAGCTTATTCTGAAAGTAATCGTCTATAATAAGCATTTTATAAAAAACGGCTGGAATATATTTGATACAATTATTGTTGCAACATCAGTGCTTTCTGATTTTTCATACCTTTCATCATTGCGTGTATTCAGAGTATTCAGAGTATTCCGTTCTTTAAAGGCACTGAAAAGTTTAAGAGGGCTCAGGCTTATCAGCGGCATTGAAAAATTGCAGGTTATAGTAATGGCAATAATAAAAGCAATACCGAGCATATTATGGACCGGCGGACTTCTTTCACTTATTTACTATATTTTTGCGATAATGGGCGTTTCGCTTTTCGGAGCGGCTTTCCCGGAATGGTTTGGAAATATCGGAAAGGCTATGTATACGCTGTTTCAGATTATGACGCTTGAAAGCTGGTCGATGGGTATTTCACGTCCTGTAATGGAAGTTTATCCGATGGCATGGATATATTTTGTTCCGTTTGTGCTTATATCAGCTTTTATTGTAATGAATGTTGTTGTAGGAATTGTTGTAAATTCAATAAGCGAAGTTACACAGATTAACAAGGATGAAGAAGAAAAGGAAGATATTGACATTAATAAAGAGATTGAACTGATAAAGCAGCATATTCAGAACATTGAAATTCTTATGCAGAAAAAAGAATCAGAATCTGATTTGAAAAATAAGTTTACTGAATGTCAGAAGAATGCTGATTTGATAAGTGGAAAAAAATATAATTAACAGTTTTAAAACTGTTAAAATCTTATGGAGGCATTATGGTATTTAGAGAAGGTCAGGAATATGATTTTGAAGCCCCTTATACTATGTGGGGCAATGAGATAATGGTCGGTGTAAATGTAAATATTGAATCGGATTATGATATTTCGTCTTATTCTGAACGTGTTGAAAAAAGGCTGATGTGGATTAATAAAAAGCGTCATGTAATAGAGCTTGCAATGCTTGAAAACGGCATGGGCGAATCCGCTGAATACTGGACTTCAAACAATTATGCAAGGGACGATGACGGAGGATATATCCTGAATGACGGCAAAAAGGTTTTTCTGCCGATAAGTGATGATGATTTCTGCGAAAGTCTTAGCCTTTCAGAAATAGCAGTCAATTTTGAGGAGGACGGAACTGCTGATATAGAAATGTATTTCGTCTGCAATCCTGATTACTTTGACGGTCACTGCATAGAGATACTTATAGATAATGACAGAAATATTGTATGTGATGGAATTTCAGGATAATATTTCCTGATTTGCATGTAATTACCACGCAAATCAATTTTCAAAAACTTGACAGATATGGTATAATAAAAATATGAA
>JBJEQS010000263.1:0-8752 GCA_051881875.1 Oscillospiraceae bacterium | reverse complement strand
GCATGAGCCTTAGGAAACATATATTTGATTTTCAGACAGCTGTCAATATACCACTGCGGAACATCATGGTCAAGAAGCATCTGTTTAAGTTCAGGGGTAAATGTTTTAGGAGCTTTACCTTTACGGGTGTTTTCCATAATCTGAAATGCCTGTTTAGGCTCAACTCCTTTATACAGCAGATATGTCATAATGCTGTCACGAGTACCTATAACCTCAGAAATGGTACACGTTCCGTCAGCAATCAAATCCTTTGCATTGCCGAGCCAAACATCTGTGCCATGGGAAAGACCTGATATCTGCAAAAAGTCGCTGAATTTTGTAGGTTTTGCATCGACAAGCATCTGTATTGTAAAGTTTGTACCCATTTCCGGAATTCCAAGGCTTCCTGTCGGGCAGTATATTTCCTCAGGAGTAACTCCAAGTGCTTCTGCTGATGTAATCATCTTTATGACATTCGGGTCAGTTGCAGGAACGTCTTTTATCTTCATGCCTGTCAAATCCTCAAGGTGCTTATATAATGTAGGCACAACGTGTCCGAGTTCATCAAGCTTGAGTATTGTATCATGCAGGGAATGGAAATCGAAATGAGTTGTTATTACATCGGAATCAGTTGAATCGGCAGGGTGCTGAACCGGTGTGAAATCATACACCTCATAATCGGACGGCACAACAACCATGCCGCCTGGGTGCTGTCCTGTTGTACGCTTAACTCCTGTACAGCCTGCTGCAAGCCTTGTCATTTCAGCATTGTTTACTGTCTGACCCGTTTCCTCAAGATAATGCTTTACATAGCCGTATGCTGTTTTTTCTGCAACGCTGGCGGTTGTACCTGCCTTGAATACATTATCTCTGCCGAAAAGTTCTTCCGTATATCTGTGGGCAAATGACTGATATTCACCCGAAAAGTTAAGGTCAATATCAGGAGCTTTATCGCCGTCAAATCCGAGGAAAGTTTCAAACGGTATATCATGACCGTCACGATTCATATCAGTACCGCATTTCGGACAATCCTTTGCAGGCAAATCAAAGCCCGAACCGTATTTACCGTCTGTAAGGAATTCGCTGTATTTGCATTTCGGACATACATAATGCGGCATAAGCGGATTTACTTCCGATATGCCTGCCATTGACGCAACAAATGATGAACCAACCGAACCTCTTGAACCAACGAGATAACCATGTTCCTCTGAGTTTGCAACAAGCTTTTGTGCGATAATATACAATACAGCAAAGCCATGCTTTATAATTGAATCGAGTTCACGATTAAGTCTTTTTTCAACTATTTCAGGCAACGGGTCGCCGTATATATCCCTTGCTCTTGCATTGGTTATGCGTATCAAATCTTCCTCCGCACCATCAATATTAGGGGTAAATGTTCCCCTTGGAATAGGTCTTACAACCTCTATTTCATCAGCGATTTTATTTGTATTTTCAACAACTATTTCATATGCCTTTTCCTCACCGAGATATGAAAATTCCTCAAGCATTTCATCAGTTGTACGGAAATAAAGCGGAGGCTGCTGGTCGGCATCTTTAAAGCCGTTTCCATGCATAAGGATTTTTCTGAAAATTTCATCTTTCTTGTCAATAAAATGAACATCACAGGTAGCAACTACGGGTATTCCCAGTTCCTCACCGAGTTCAACGACCTTTCGGTTCAGATTCTGAAGCTCCTCTATATTTTCAGCAGTACCGTTTCTTATCATGAATTCATTATTAAGAACAGGCTGAATTTCAAGATAATCATAGAACTTTGCAAGATGTACTATTTCATCATGCGGACGATTTTCAACTATTGCTGTAAACAATTCTCCTGCTTCACAGGCACTTCCGAATATAAGTCCGTCACGATGTTCAAGCAGAACAGATTTAGGCATAAGCGGCTTTTTATAGAAATAATCAAGATGTCCGTATGATACAAGCTTATAGAGATTTTTCAGACCAGCCTGATTTTTTACAAGTATAATCTGATGGTATGATTTAAGCTTTTTAGGGTCTACCTTATCAGTTATTGTATTCAGTTCATCAAGAGTTTTAAGTCCTTTTTCCTTGATAAGTCTGTTCATAAGTTCAATGTATATTTTAGCGAGTATTTTTGCATCATCAGAAGCATGATGATGTTCAAACTTTCCTACTTTCAGATGTTTTGCCACAATATTAAGCTTATATCTTGCAAGTTCGGGAAGCATTGACTGACACATTACAAGGCTGTCGATAAAAACATAATCAAATGTTATACCGCTTCTTTTAGCGGCTTCATTTATAAATGTTGTATCAAATCTCGCATTATGAGCGACAAGTACAGGATTTTCACCGCAGAAATCCATGAACATTTTAAGTGCTTCAGCTTCTTTCGGAGCATCGGCAACAGTTTCATTGCTGATGTCTGTAAGTTCTGTTATATTCGCAGGAATATCCCTCTCCGGATTTACATATGTATCAAAGCTGTCGATAATCTGCATATTGCGTATCTTGACAGCTCCTATTTCAGTAAGCCTGTCCTTTTCATAGCTAAGACCTGTTGTTTCAACGTCAAATATGATTATTTCATCATTATATCCACGCTTGTCAGGGGCGGATATAATGTCCATTGTATCAATATCATTTACAACATATGCTTCACAGCCGTATATCACCTTGAAATTTTCATCATTTATATCTTCAACAGTGTTCATAGCTTCCGGAAACGCCTGCACTATTCCATGGTCTGTTATTGCAACGGCAGGGTGTCCCCATTCATAAGCTCTCTTTACAAGTACAGATGCAGGAGTAACAGCGTCCATAGTTGACATTGAAGTATGCATATGAAGTTCAACACGTTTTTTCGGTGCTGTATCCTTTTTCTTCACACGCTTTGTCAGTACGATTGAATCAGCCATTATGCAGTAATCGTTCGCAAATGTATCATAGCTGAGTTTTCCTCTTACAATTATTGTACTGCCTTTTTTTACTTTGCTGTAATTAAGATTTGGAAGCTCCTCTGTTTTTTCAAAATTCTTTATAAGTAATGAGCCTGTATAATCTGTTACGGTAAATGTTATTACGCTCTTTTCGTTTCTTATATCCTTTATTTCAGAGTCAAAAACATCACCGCATATGACTACTTTCTCATTCATATGATTTGCAAGTGCCTCGCTTATGCTTATGCTGTTATCCCTTATGCTTCTGCCCTTTACCACGTCTTTGCTTTCGCCGTCAACCTTGTTGATGTCAAGTTGTTCTATATTCTTAACAACAGACTGCACCGGTTCAGGCTCATGTTCTTCATATTTTTTTGTTTCAACAGGTTCATAATGTTTGGGAAGATTTTCAAGCGTCTGATTTATAAGCTGTTCATGTTCCTCATCAGTGCGACCTTCGCCACCGTTAAGCACAACCTTTATATTTCTTCCAAATTCATTATATATGATTTCAGAGGCTTTGGCTGAAAAATCTGATTTTTGGAGCAGTTCATATCCACCGTTGCAGAGTTCAATGGAAAGCGTATCATCAACAAGTTCCGCCTTGGAATTATCAAGGAAACCATTTACAAATGCAACTGTTCTTTTCAGTTTCTGTATAAGCTCCGGATAATATTCAATGCTGAACAATTCAGGCGGATATTTGCAGTTAAGAATTATCTGTTCTGTTTCAAGGCGATTTCTGAGATTTCTTTCAAATTCTATTATTGAATTGAATGGTACTATGCTTTCATATTTGACAAAAAATGATATTTTTGAAAAATCACTGGAATACTCTATTTTATAGAGTATTCCTTTCTTTATGCTGTCATCAAATTCCACAGAAAATTCACTAAGAAATTTTCCTAAATTCATTTCTTCCATTCAGTCACCTTATAACTTGTCTATTTCTGCAAGCAGTTCGGAAACAATATTTTCCTCACTTACTTTTCTGAGTATTTCGCCCTTTTTAAAGATTACAGCACAGCCGTCACCGCCTGCAATACCAATATCAGCTTCCTTTGCTTCTCCCGGACCGTTTACAACACAGCCCATTACAGCAACCTTAATATCCTTGTCCATATTTCTCACAGCATTTTCAACTTCAGCCGCAGTTTTTATAAGGTCAATTCTTGTGCGTCCGCAGGTTGGGCATGATACAAGCTGAACTCCTTTTTTCAAATCGAGTGCCTTGAGTATATCAGCTGCTGCATATATTTCCTTGACAGGTTCATCGGTAAGTGATACCCTTATTGTTTCGCCTATTCCGTCCATAAGCAGAGAACCTATTCCGGCGGCTGATTTTATAATTCCCATGCGTTCAGTACCTGCTTCCGTAACTCCGAGATGAAGCGGATAATTGCATTTTTCAGCCATAAGCCTGTATGCATTTATCATGGTTTTTACATTTGATGATTTTATGGATATTACTATATCATCAAAATCAAAGCGGTTCAGCATTTCAACGTGTTTCAATGCACTTTCAACCAGTGCTTCGGGAACAGGAGCTCCGTATTTTGCAAGTATATCCTTTTCGACCGAACCGGAATTAACTCCGATTCTGATTGGAATATTCTTTGAACGACATACATCTGCAACCTGTTTTACTCTGTCCATATCGCCGATATTTCCGGGATTTATCCTTATCTTGTCAATGCCGGCCGCAGCAGCTTCAAGGGCAAGCCGATAGTCAAAATGTATATCTGCAACAAGAGGTATGCTGATTTTCTCCTTGATAGCCGGAATAAGCTTTACAGCCTCCATATCCGGAATAGCGGCTCTTACTATTTCACAGCCTGCCTGTTCAAGTTCATATGCCTGCTGAACGCTTCCTGCAATATCATCTGAACGCTTGTTAAGCATTGACTGTATGTATATATGTTTTCCGTCAAGGGTGACATTTTCACCTATGCGGACAGGTTTTACTTTTCTCATAATATACGCCCCCATAATTTTATTATCCGAAAGTAATCTTATGTTAAATTAATTCAAAATATTCAGCAAGAGTCTTTGCTTCTGCCTGTGCAAGCTTTCTCAGGTTTGTATCCTGCATAAGCCATAATGCTGAACGGGTATTTGTATGGAATGAATGTTCCATAAGTATCGCAGGAGTACCTACTGATTTTGCACCGAAAAGAACTCCGTACCATTCATCGTTCATAATGCCGTCTTCATTTCTGTCTTCCTCGGAAAGTCTTGTCCATACAGAACCCGGCTGTTTGGTTTCCATAGTATCAGCAACGGTCGCTGTAAGTTTCTTTCCTATAGCCATTGAAATATCATCTATATCTGTACTGTCATCAGGCAGCAGAACTATTGCAACCGGGAAATCTATATCCTCATTCATTGCTGAACCAACCGCATTTGAATGTATTGAAAGGAAAAGATTACAGTTTGCAGATGCCTGTCCTCTTGATACAAGTGACCTGTCATCAGCTTTGTTTTCTCTTGTAGTGATTACCTCAAAACCATATGTTTCAAGCTCCTCTTTGAGATAGAGATGCAGCTGCCATGTCATATTGCTTTCATAGTATCCCTCTACTCCGGGAGAAGGATTATAGTATGAGCCGTAATGACCGGGGTCAAGACATATTTTCTTGACATCATCTTCTATCTCCTTATAGACCATTATATTTTTCAGTATAATCAAATCATATATGTCTGTTATGCCGTCATCATTCATATCAGAATGTTCATTTGTCTGATTATATCCATATATTATATTTTTTATCCCCAATATATCCTTTTCGTTGATTATGCCATCACCGTTTACATCACCTTTAAGTCCTTGCTGCTGTTCAGCAATTTCCTGCGGCTCACTCTTTATCATAGAGAAGAATTCATATGGTGAAGGCACAGGCTGAGGTGGTGCTTCCATATCAATAGTATCCGCACTGCATGGAAACGATAATGCCATCGCTGTAACTGCCATTGCACATATATCAATAATGGATTTTTTTAAAAATATATTCCGTTTCATTCATTAACAATCCTTTCTTAATTATCTGACTATAAAATTATACTATAAATTCTATAATTTTGCAATATGCTGAACAAGCTTTTATGATGATGCTATTATTTACCATAGATTTTCTGAATAAACCACAATGGTGCAACATAATTATTATAAAGCAGATTTGTACGCTGAAAAATATAAATCAGGAGTGATGCATATGAATAAAAAAATCGCTGAAAGCAATTCTCTCAGCAGAATTATCTGTCTTGTGCTTGGTCTTTCGCTGTGCGGAGGTGCTGTATGGTATGGTGCAAAAAAGGTTGAATTTGTTGCTACTTCTTCTGTTTCTGTAAATAATAACGCCCCGATAATAATACTTGATGCAGGACATGGCGGCATGGACGGCGGATGCAGTGATGCTGACGGTGTACCTGAAAAGGGTATAAACCTTAATATTCTTCTCTCGTTAAGGGATATGCTTCAGTATTCAGGTTATACCGTTGAGGTTACAAGGGATACTGATAAATCCATACATGACAGCGGAATTGAGGGTATTGCCAATCAAAAAAGCTCGGATATGGACAACAGACTTGCACTTTTTAATAAATATGATAATGCAGTATGCATATCCATTCATCAGAATCAGTTTACGGACAGCAGATACAAAGGTGCACAAATGTTTTATTCAGCCACTAATCCTGACAGTGAAAAGCTTGCGGGAATATTGCAGAATAATTTCAGGGAATATCTTCAGCCGGATAACGACAGGGAAATAAAGCTTTGCGGAGAAGAATTGTTTTTATGTTATTTTTCAGAAAATCCTACTGTAATGGTTGAATGTGGTTTTCTTTCAAATGATGAGGAGGCTGAAATGCTGAAAAATGAGGAGTATCAGAATAAAATTGCATTTACAATATACTCATCACTTATACAGTTCCTCAATGAAAAGTAAATGATATAGTAGCATAAATTTATTGAAATGCATAGTATAATTTATAAAATATGGCTCAGGAGGGCAGTTATACTATGAGTAAATTCCAGAATTATTTTCTTGGCTGTGTATCTTCAGAGGGATACTTTTCAGAATTCAGAAAGATAATAAACAAAGATGGATACTACACATATATTCTAAAAGGCGGACCAGGTACTGGAAAATCAACGCTTATGAAAAAAGCTGCTGAATATTTTAAAGAATACGATGTTGAAAAATATTTTTGTTCATCAGATATGAAATCTCTTGATGCAGTTGTGGTTAACGATAAGAAGATAATAATAGTTGACGGCACATCACCGCATATATTTGAAGCTGATTATCCCGGAGTATCACAGGAAATTATAAATCTGGGCAGATTCTGGAATAAATCCGAACTGGCGAAATATAGTGATGAGATAAAAAAATGCTTCACTGAAAATGCAGCATATCATCAGAAAGCTGCAAGATATGTAAAAGCAATATCACAGATAAACAGCGACATATATTTTGCATCTGAAAAATGCATAAAATATGATAAGCTGTATGCATATAAGGAACGATTATGCAAAAAGCTTTTCAGCCGCAATTCAGAAAAAGGGAAGGGGAATGTTGAATACAAACAGCTTGCTGCTCTTACAGCCGATGGCTACATCACTCATAACACAGGCGATGACTATAATATATTTGTGCTGAAAGACAACTATTTTGCAGGAAGTGATTATCTTTTAAGAGCAATTGCGGAATATGCATCTGATAAAGGTTATGATGTTATTGCAAGCAAATTTACATTGATACATGGTTTTACATTTGAGCATATAATCATACCTGAACTTAAAATTGCGTTTATTACAGATAATTTTATAAATAATTTAGGAATATTATCAGAAAATCAGATAAACTTTTCAAGATTTTATGATAAGGATATGCTCGACAGCTGCCGAAACCGCAATGGATTCAATAAAAAGCTTTCGCTTGAACTTATAAAGGAAACAGCAAATGCCATAAATAAAGCACTTGAGGTACATGACAAACTTGAAAGCTACTATATAAATGCAATAGATTTCAAGGAACTTGATAAAGCAACCGGTGAATTTTTTGATATTCTTGGAAAAGATGATGATTTGGTTTAATCAACGGGGCGGTCGATGACCGCCCTTTTATATTTGAACAGGAAAGTATGGATAAATATAAAAAAATGGCACATAATACAGTGGAGGTGATTAATATGGCAAAACAGGGAATGAAACGTCCTGAACAAACTTCTGCTAAACTGCATAATGAAGCAGCCAGCGTTCCGGAAATTCAGGGAAAGGCGAAGCATGGGAAATCTCATGTAAATCCTATTATTGCCGGAACAGTTCCGCCTGCACAAAAGGTTTATCATGTAACTCCATTTCCAAAAGAAAAAGCAATTTCAGATGTATATCCGGTTATTGATAATGACCTTGCAAGAGATAATGTAGAAAATGATTTAACAGCAGCCGATTTGCAGGATTTATAAAGAATAAACTTAATGTGAATTCGATAGGTTTATGTTTACAGATAAATCTATTATTTTTATAAGGTGAAGTCCTTTTGTGCAGGGCTTCACCTCTTTTGTTTTATTAAAAAACGTGAGTTCGATGGATTATTTTTGTAGGGGTGACCATTGGTCGCCCATTATGGTTTACTGGAAATTTCATCAGGCGGCTTTGAGCTGCCCCCACACCCCCGTTTCGCTCATTCGAGCGACCAAAGGCTCTGCCTTTGGAAACCGCCAGCTTTTTGAAAAAAGCTGGGCAAAAACTTTTAATTTCGCCTTTTGCTTAGTAATAACATTTTTTAACTATCCGACCGATTGGATAAAACAAAATACTTAAAACCGGAGGCGGCGACTCGCCGCAA
>JBJEQS010000262.1:0-2031 GCA_051881875.1 Oscillospiraceae bacterium | reverse complement strand
TTTTGGGATTGTCGAAATCACGTTTATTAACAAAAATTTAACTCATTCAAAAACCATGGGAGGTGGCAACTTGCCGCTTGAAAAAATTTTTATAGTATGATATAATAAAAACGGTATTTTATTCTCAGAGGTGATGCTTTATCAGTGAAAGTCTTGTTATTGCCCTTAAATATGCCGGAATTATGCTGGGACTGCTCATGCTTGTATTTGCAATCGCCTGCGTTACACCCTCGCTTGCAAAGCTTATTGACAGATTATCCAAATCCGCCGGCTCAAAAAAAGGTGAACGCTTTATGAGTTTCAGCGATGAAAATGATGACATCTATAAGGTTCGGGGCATATTTGATGCACAGCATCATCAAAAAGATGAAAATTCAAAAAATAATAACGGAGATGAAAATAATGGCCAAAAATAATAAAAAAATGGTTGAAGCTATCACTTCAATGGACGAGGATTTCGCTAAATGGTATACCGATATATGCAAAAAGGCTGAACTCGTTGAATATACAAGTGTAAAAGGCTGTATGGTAATCCGCCCTTACGGATATGCTATATGGGAAAATATTCAGCGTATACTTGATGGTATGTTCAAGGCTACAGGCCATGAAAATGTATGTATGCCTATGTTTATCCCTGAAAGTCTGCTTCAGAAGGAAAAAGACCATGTTGAAGGCTTTGCCCCTGAAGTTGCATGGGTAACACATGGCGGAAGTGAAAAGCTTGAGGAAAGAATGTGCGTTCGTCCGACATCAGAAACTCTTTTCTGTGAGCATTATGCTAATATCGTTCATTCATACAGGGATTTGCCTAAACTCTATAATCAGTGGGTAAGCGTTGTAAGATGGGAAAAGACTACCCGTCCGTTCCTGCGTTCAAGAGAATTCTTATGGCAGGAAGGTCATACTATCCATGCCACTGCTCAGGAAGCTGTCGAAGAAACAGAAAAAATGCTGAATGTATATGCCGATTTCTGCAAGGACGCTCTTGCAATGCCTGTAATAAAGGGTGCAAAGACAGAAAGCGATAAGTTCGCCGGTGCAGTTACTACATATGCAATAGAAGCACTCATGCATGACGGCAAAGCTTTGCAGGCAGGTACATCACACTACTTCGGTGACGGCTTTGCAAAGGCTTTTGGAATTGAATATACCGACAAGGAAAACAAGCGTGTAAATCCGCATCAGACATCATGGGGAGTTACAACCCGTCTTATCGGTGCAATTATCATGACGCATGGCGATAATAACGGTCTTGTTCTTCCGCCTGCCGTAGCTCCTGTACAGGCTGTAATCATTCCGATTGCACAGCATAAGGAGGGCGTCCTCGAAAAGGCATCTGAACTCAAAGAAAGACTTGCAAAGGCAGGAATAAGAGTCAAGCTTGATGACAGCGATAATTCTCCGGGCTGGAAATTCGCTGAATATGAAATGAAAGGCGTTCCTGTAAGAGTTGAGATAGGTCCTAAGGATATTGAAAACGGTCAGTGTGTAATTGCAACACGTCATAACGGTGAAAAAACTGTAATCTCACTTGATGAGCTTGAAACAGCTGTAAATGCAAAGCTTCAGGAGGTGCATGACGGACTTTATGCAAAGGCTCTTGAAAATATGGAAAACAGAACATATGACTGTACAAGCATTGATGAGATAATTACAGCTCTCAATGAAAAGGGTGACGGATTTATAAGAGCAATGTGGTGCGGAGAAGAAGCCTGTGAAGATGAAGTAAAGGAAAAGACAGGAGCAGGCTCAAGATGTATTCCGTTTGAACAGAAAATATTATCGGATAAGTGTGTATGCTGCGGAAAACCGGCAAAGAAACTTGTTTACTGGGGCAAAGCATATTAAACGGCGGCAAGTTGCCGCCGCCGGTTCGTTGCAAGCCGCTGAAAGCGGCTTAGTTCCAACGTTCATCTTGCTTATCGGCTCGACCGCATTGGTCAATTCCGCATTGTTTACCGGTAAAACAAAATAACTTAATTAACGTGAGTTCGATAACCAAAAATAAAAGTTTTGGTCAAGCTTTTTCAA
>JBJEQS010000261.1:0-2035 GCA_051881875.1 Oscillospiraceae bacterium | reverse complement strand
AGTTTTGTAAATGAACCATTTACAAGATAGAGATTTCCGCCTTCTTCGGCAGGAATCATATTCATATCTTCCATTTCACGAATATCATTAGCGGACATCCAGCCGTTCTGTCTTGCTGTGGCATAGCCTTGCATACGGCTTGCGTAATCACCACGAAGTAGTCCGTCAACATTGAATTTAATGAAATATTGTCCTTTTTCTGAATCTGAAAGCAGTGCTTTCATAAGCCCCTGTTCCCAGCGGACAATCCAGGGGTCAAGGCTGTATTTCACGAAATCAAGCGACAGATGTTCCACGTTTGAAAATGTGGCATGGTCAAGGTCACCAATCATGTGGAGAGGTACACGATACAGCCTTGCAATTTCCTCAATCTGAAACTTTCTTGTTTCAAGGAACTGAGCCTCATTATTCGGAATTGCAATGGGAGTAAATTTCATGCCTTCTTCGAGGACTGCAACCTTGTGGGCGTTTCTGCCGCCATAGGCTCTCTGCCATGCGTCACGCACACGCTCCGGATTTTTTATAACTCCTGGGTGTTCAAGTACACCGCTTGGAGATGCTCCGTTTCCGAAAAATGACGCACCATACTCCTCGCAGGCTATAGAAATACCGATTGCATTTTTAGCAAGTGCAATCGGAGAATATCCTACCAATCCATCAAATCCAAGTCCTGGAATATGCAGTACTTCGTCGGCGTAGAGAACAATGTCACCTTGTTCTTTCATATTCGGATTCTGCTCATCATAACGGCTGTAAATATATATCAAGCGGTTTTTATCGTCACGGTCAACCTTCATTTTATCTGGCATCAAAGGATAAAGTCCGATAACATCACCTCTGCCGTTTCTGATAATCTGTGCGTAGGCATTGCCGTAAATCAGCAGATGTGACATTAAGGTTTCCCTAAAAACAAATGATGTCATTTCAGGATTCGGCTGGTCGTGGAGCAAAAAATAGAGCGGATGCTGTGGCACTCGCTCTTTTCCGTTATCGTTGTATTTGTACACATGAAGCGGCAACTGTGCAATAGCCTCTGACAGAACTCTTACGCAGGCATAAACCGCAATATGCTGTAGGGCTGTTCTATCGGTTACACGTTTACCGCTGTTGGCTCGTCCGAAGAAATATGTATAGGACGGGCTGTCGTAACTGTTCTGTGGCTTATCTCTGGATTTGAATAGTCTTGTGAAAATTCTCATATGAAAATCCTCCTGTTATTTTTCATTTTTTTATTGACATTTGATAGCATTTATGCTATCATAAGAATAGAAGTTAAATCGATGGAGATTATACAATGTACGAGATTGAATTTTATGAAAAAGAAAATGGGGAATCCGATGTTTGGGACTTTCTCGAAGAATTACGAGAAAAGTCAGACAGCAATAAAGATTCTAGAATACAATATAAGCAGTTAATGCTGCACATGCAACTGCTTCAAAATAATGGAACACGTCTCCCAAGCAATATTACAAAACATATTGAAGAAGATATTTGGGAACTAAGACCTGGAAACAACAGAGTCTTCTATTTTTATCATTGTGATGATACTTTTGTATTGCTGCATCATTTCAGAAAGAAAACACAAAAGACACCAAAACGTGAAATTGAAAAAGCTAAGTCAGAACGAGACGATTATTTATCCAGAAAGGGGAAATGATTTATGAGAACATGGAATGATTATAAAGAACATGTAAAAGCAACCAGTCAGCAAGGAAAAGCAGATATTGAAGAAATGGAAGCCATTGCAGCCATTATCTCTGCTGTTATTGAACAGCGGAATGCGTTAGGATATTCTCAGAGACAACTTGCTGAAATGTGCCATATTCCGCAATCCTCTATTGCAAGAATTGAGTCCTGCAAAACTGTTCCGAATCTTGAGACTTTAGTAAAAATTATGAAACCTCTTGGACTTACTTTAACTGCACAGTCAGTTTAAGATTTACAAAATCAGCATCTCCCTCGAATCATAAACAGACTCATCAGAAACACATCCACAGCGGATTGCACGGTCGAGAGCCATAATCATGGCAACAGC
>JBJEQS010000260.1:0-8863 GCA_051881875.1 Oscillospiraceae bacterium | reverse complement strand
TTAAAATCGGAGGCGGCAACTTGCCGCAAAAGTTTGACAAAAAACTTTTCTGAACGATTGAAGGGCGGGGACTCCGTCCCCACACCCCTGTTTCGCTCATTCGAGCGACCAAAGGCTTTGCCTTTGGAAACCACCAGCTTTTTGAAAAAAGCTGGACAAAAACTTTTGTTTCGTTGCTTTATTTACTTATAACTTTTTTCTTATGGCTCGACCGCATAATCAAGTTATTTTGTGTTGCCGGTAAACAATGCGGAATTAAAACTAAGCCGCTGAAAGCTGCTTGCAACGAACCGTAGGCGGCAACTTTTTGAAATTTAATTTTTATCTATTGACATAATATAAATATTTATGTTATAATTATATCATTGCGGGCGTGGTGGAATGGCAGACACGTTGGTCTTAGGAGCCAATGCCTTGGCGTGTGGGTTCAAGTCCCACCGCCCGCATTTCTTATTCAAGGAGATGGCTTCACTAAGTCATCTCTTTTATTTTATTCTGAAAATCTCTTATATGCACTTATGGTGCATAATTTTTATTTTATATTATCAAACTATTGACTTAATTGCTCTTTTTGGGTAAAATATAAATTATAAAATGTTTTTATTGTGTATAACGTACTATAAGGAGAATAAAATGAGTAAAAACAGTAGCTCGGAATATGGAACTGTAGTCCCGAAATTACATTCCATAAAATTTAAACTCCATGTTGTTTCATGGACTATACTTATAATTTCTGCTGTGATAATTTCATTATCTGTGTATTCTTTCTTCACATATTTCAAGCAGAATAACTATTATGCCTCAGAATATTATAAAATACTTGAAATGCGTGACAGCTTCATAAATATGAATACTGCCGCTGAAAATTACTGGATTAATAATAATGATGAGGAACTCAACAATTATACCGATTCAAAGGATACTCTCGGAAAAGCTGTTGATGATATTGAAGCCGATATTGTTTCCGGCGATGATGATGAAAAAGCAATAATCCATGCCCTTATATCCAGCATAAGAAACTATTCATCGCAGCTTTCAGAACTCATGCTTTCACAGGATAAAACAGCAGCTCTTTCAGAATACTATCAGTACTATCAGCCAAAATCCGAATATATCATCAAGTATTCTGAATCCCTCCTCAATATAAAATTCATAAACAATCAGGAATATTTTCAAAATACCGAACATGATATGTATATAATGTTCATATCAGAACTGATTGTATTTGCACTTCTTTTGTTCTGCATAATCTACTGCTTTATCCTTATATTCAAAAAAACTATAAATCCTCTGATGAAGCTGTCCTCATATCTCGTTGAAATATCTCTCGGGAACTTCGATATTGATGATATGCCCGTAAAAAATAAAAAGCATAATGATGAAATCACAATAATAATCTCAATGTTCAATAATATGAAACGCAATCTGAGAGATATGTTCCGTACCTGCGAGGAAAATCTCCTCACCACACAGAAGCTGCTTGAAGAACAGCGTAAATATCAGATAGTCAAAAAACAGCTTCTGAACGAACAGGAACAAAATGAAATCCTCTTTAAAAAAGCAAATTATGACAACCTTACCCAGATTTTCAATCGTCAGGCTTTTGAAATCAATGTCCGTGAAACTATTGCCGGTTATGATGATTCAGACCTCGGTGCATTGTTTGTAATAGATGTGGATAATTTCAAATCCGTAAACGATACTCTTGGACATCAGGGCGGTGATGAAGTTCTCAAAGCCCTCGCTTTATGCCTTAAAAATACCCTTGCTGACTGCGGATTTGCAGGAAGATGGGGCGGTGATGAATTTGTCGGCTTTATAAGCAACGCTCCGAATATACACTTTATAAGAAATAAAGCTTCCGATTTATGCAGCCTTATGAACCGTCAGTTCCTTTTTAAAGGAATACTCCACCATATCTCAATAAGTATCGGTGTATGCCCTATGAAAAAAAATGATGAACTCGGTGTGGCATATGAACACGCTGACATGATGCTCTATGAAGTAAAGAAAATGGGCAGAAACAACTTCAAAATATATCTCAATTCAAACGAATCATATGAATTCAAGGAGTGAGAAAATGCTTAAAAAATTTATCACCACTTTTTTGCTTGTATCCGTTCTTTGCCTGTGCGGATGTACCTACAATTCCCAACATTCCACTTCTTACTCACATTCAATCGTACTCAGGCTTGCAAATAATCTTTCACCTGAACATCCTACATCAGTTGCCTGTGATAAATTTGCTGAACTCGTGGAAGAATATACAGATGGCGAAATCAGAATTATATGCTATCATGATTCACAGCTTGGCAGTGAATCAAGTACAATAGAACAGCTTGAAATCGGCGGCATTGATTTTGTAAGGACATCAATTTCATCACTTACCGATATTGAACCCTCATTCAATGTGCTTTCACTTCCATATCTCTATGAAAATGACACGCATATGTGGAATGTACTCAATGGAAATATCGGAAAATATCTTCTCTCAACATCAAATCTCAGTGAACATAATATAAGCGGTCTTTGCTGGTATACCGCCGGCAGCAGATGCTTCTACAGCAACAGTCCGCTTGATAACGGCATTGAAAGCCTTAAAGGTATGAGGATACGTTCTCTTGAATCACAGCTTTTTCAGGATACTATAAGTGAACTTGGTGCTGAACCGTTAACAATTCCATTTGCTGATGTATATTCAGCAATTCTTCTGAATGATGTTGATGGTGCTGAAAATAACTTTCCGTCATATGTTTCCTCAAAACATTATCAGGTTGCTCCGTATATAATACTTGATGAACATTTCAGACTCCCTGAAATGATTGTTGCGGCAGAAACTACTATGAAAAGTCTTACTCAGGAACAGCGTAATATCATACGCAAAGCCGCAAGGGAAACTACCGATTTACAGATTCAGCTCTGGAATGATTATGAACAGCAGGCTATTGGTGAAGCTATCGACAACAGCTGTATAATAATAAATCCTACTGAACAGCAGAAAATGGAATTCAAATCGGCTGTAAAGGAACTTAAAGAAAAATATACTGAAAATTACAGTGATTTAATGCAGAAAATAGAAAATACTCCTGCGGAATAAAGTTCTGCGGCAAGGTGCCATCTCAACTTTTCAGTATTATGCAGTCGAGCCATAAGATAAAATATTATAACATGAACAGGGCGACCATTGGTCGCCCGCTATGGTCTACTGGGAATTTTATTGTTTCTGTTCTGCGAACTTCGTTCGCACAAACTTTTGCGGCAAGTTGCCGCCTCCGATTTTAAGTAACGTGAGTTCGATAGATTTATTTTGTAATGGCGAACTATATTCGCCAGTCTTTATTTACTTGTAAATCCATAATTTTAGTTCAGCAAACTACGTTTGCTCAAACTTTTTTTGGAAAAAGTTTGACAAAAAACTTTTTTGAACGAATTGAAAGGCAGGGGCTTCGCCCCCGCACCCCTTGGAGTTTCGCCGTCTGCGGACGGCGACAAGGGCTTTGCCCCTTGACCCCACCAGCTTTTTTGAAAAAAAGCTGGGCAAAAAACTTTTATTTTCGTTACACAGCTTTATAAAACCTTTTTTACCTACCCGACCGCTTTTATGCTGATATATGGTTATTCGTCAGGTAAGTTCATATAATTGACCACCATAAAGAACAATATTGACTAAACACCGGAGGCGGCACCTTGCCGCTATACTCATCACCCTGTTTTTATACCATGCTCATACATATTTTCACTGAATATTGCATATCCTTTTGATGGCTCATTTACAAAAACATGTGTTACAGCTCCGATAAGCTTTCCATTCTGTATAATCGGACTTCCACTCATGCCCTGCACTATTCCTCCGGTCTTTTCAAGCAGTTCCTTATCCGTTACCCTTATAACCATATTTTTATTATAATTATCGCTTCTGTAATCAATCTTTTCTATTTCTATGCTGTACTCTTTCGGTTCATCTCCATCAAGTGTTGTAAGTATAACAGCCTCCCCGATTTTTATTTCCTGTTTCATTCCCATAGGCAATGCCTGTATTCCTGAATATTTATCCGGAGCCATGCTCCCGAATACTCCATATTCATTATTTGCATAAAGCTTGCCTGCCGCATTGTCAGATATGAACATACCCTGCAATTCTCCTGCTACGCCTTCCATGCCCTTTTTTACGCCTGTTATATCCACATCAACCACATCACCGCTTGAAAGCGGCAGTATCTCACCTGTATCTATATCGCATACAGGGTGTCCCAGACCGCCGAAACGACCTGTTGACATATCATAAAATGTAACTGTTCCTATACCCGCTGAACTGTCACGAACCCACATTCCTGCCTGATAACAGTTATTCGATTCAGAATATACCGGAATCAGCTCTTTTGTCATGCGTTTGCTGTCACGTTCTATTATAACTTCTATGGCTGTACCATCAAAGCCCGATATTATAGCCTGTATATCCTCGTTTGAATATACTTCCTCACCTGACATGGATATTATAACATCACCTTCCTCAATTCCTGCATCTGCCGCCGGTGACTGAACCCCGTCCGATGAGTTTACTTCGCCCATACCTACAACCATTACCCCTTCTGTCATTATCTTTATTCCAAAAGGCATTCCACCCGGTATAAGCATGGGTGTTTCAGCCTCTATTACTTCCACTTCCTTTACCGGCAATATCCCGAAAAGCTTTAACATTGCCTTATCAGACTGCTTTATATCCTCACTTCCGCCAGACATTACAACTGCATCAGCTTCAATATTGTTCGAAACCGCTGTTATCGGAAATCCAGCGGACAGGTCAAGGCTTTTCATGTCGCTTACATAGTAACTGTCAGGCAATACTGATGAATAATAAAGTATTACAGTACATATACTTACTGAAAATCCTATAGTACCGGCAATAACAAAATTCATTGTTTTTCTCATTTTTTCCTCCATATATTTTAAATTATACCATCAGCACGATGATATTTTTATTTCTGCCCTTTAATATCTACTATGGACAATTTGATTTAAAAATATAAGAGTAATTTAAAATCAGATTTTTTGTAAAAAAAAGTTTGACCTTGATGTTATAATGTGCTACAATATTATTAAATATATGCCTTAACGGAATCCGGCATATCTGTAAAAATTTTTTTATAAAATATTCAAATATCATGGAGGAGCTTTTTATGAAAACTTGCATCAAAGTCCTGAAAGTAATTATGGTGCCTCTTGTCGCCATATATCCGCTGTATATGAATATACTCGGCGGACTGGTATTTATACTTAACTCAAAGCGGCTTCTTAAAGATGAACTGATTACTGAAAATGTTGCTTCACTTATGCAGTTGTTTGCCGGCATCATGTTTGTATCATCTGTCTTTTTCAGTGCTGCTATGATTTTTGCACTTTGCAAATTCAATAAAGTCGCCGTTTCACTTGATATTGCAGCAATCCTTATGTGTGTTGCCTCTGCAATACTTATGAATTCACTGACTTTACAGAATGAACTGGAACTGGTCAGCGTAAAACCTCTCAGCAATAACATACTGATAAATCATCTGCCTACAGTTATTCCATTCTTGGCAATACTCATAGTAGGACTTGTACAGAATTTAATCAGGGATACTGCTCTTGGACCTGCATGGGATAATTTCAAACAGACTAACGCTGAAAACAAAAAAATTATTCGTGATGGCAAAAAGATTATGAAAAAACCTCTTACAGATGCAGAAGAAGCCGAAGCAGCTAATGAAGATAACGGCAGAAAAACAAATTCTCAGCAAAAAAAGCCTAAAAAATCAGGCAAAAAAAAGAATTAGATAACGTGAGTTCGACAGGTCTATTTATGTAGGCACATTGTAGCTTACTGTGAATTTCATCAGGCGGCTGAAAGCCGCCCAACCTTTTTTTATAAAAAGGTTGCCAAAAAACTTTTTGGAACGCCTTTAAAGGCAGGGGCTGCCGCCCCCGCACCCCCGTTTCGCTCATTCGAGCGACCAAAGGCTCTGCCTTTGGAAACCGCCAGCTTTTTGAAAAAGCTGGGCAAAAACTTTTAGTTTCGTTGTTTTGTTTACTTAGAATATTTTATCTTATGGCTCGACCGCTTGGATAAAACAAAATACTTAAAAATATAGGCGGCAGCTTGCCGCAAAAGCTTGAATAAAACTTTTATCTTTTGATTGTCGAACTCATGTTAGATACATAAAAGAAAATAACGTGAAACTGATTCATAAAAAAAATCGGTTTCACGTTATTATTATATCAGAAAAATTCAGCATTTTATGTCATACCATGAAATAGTTTTTGCGGCAATAAAATCGAATTCATTTACCATATATCGAAATATATGTAAAAAATTTACATTACAAATTTAAAAAAATGCAGAGCAACGGGCTCTGCAAATAACATAATAGATAAATAAATATGTGTAGAACAAAAGAAAGGAGACAACAAAACGAGTGTTACGATTAATAAACATTATTAATTTAACACTATAGTAATTATATACTAAAAATCGCATTAAGTCAACATAAAACAAGGATTTTTTTCATAAAATCCGATTTTTTGGAATAATTGCTAACATTTTATCTCTCAAATTGTTAAAATCATTGAATATTTGCGGCAAGTTGCCGCCAGCTTTTTTGAAAAAAAGCTGGGCAAAAAACTTTTGGTTTCGTTGCTTTTCTTTATTGTTTCACTTTGCACATACTCGACCACTTTTATGCTGATACATGGTTATTTGTCAGGTAAGTCGCATATAATTGACTGCCATAAAAAAAATATTGACTAAACACCGGAGGCGGCACATGAAAAAACAGAACCCTACATACATAAGGTTCTGCACTTTCATCTTCCAATTCTATCTACTTTAATTCAATTATTAAAGCTTATCGTCACTGAAACCACTTTCAACAAGTTCAACAAGTGCATTTACAGCAGCCTGTTCATCATTGCCATCAGCGATAACCTTAATCTGTGTACCGCCTACGATGCCGAGTGAAAGAATACCAAGAAGGCTCTTTGCATTAACTCTGCGTTCTTCCTTTTCAATCCAGATTGATGCTTTGAATTCATTTGCTTTCTGAATGAAGAAAGTTGCCGGTCTTGCATGGAGTCCAACTTCATTCTGAACCATTACGTCTTTAACAAACATAGTGAAACTCTCCTTACTATTAATCTTTTTCGGGTAATACTTGCTGTATTCCCCTTGAAATGTACAAATCATTACACTTCTTACTATTTATTATACAGTTATTTTTAATTATAGTCAACTTAAAAATAACAATAAACAGCCGTTTTAACCGAAATTTCTACGCTTTGATTATGTCATCAACTTCGCTTTATGCCTTTTTTGTGTAATGTAACGAAAATTTATGAATTATGCACAATTTTTTACATTGCATTATATGCAATTCATACTAACATATTCGCTTTTTATAACATTATTATACAAAAAATATAGACTTTATATATAATTTATATACAATTGTTATCATTATTTCTGCCTGTCCTGTATATATCTTTCATACATATCAGGTCTTTTTTTACGAGTAATTTCAAGACTTTGTGACATTCGCCACTCTGCTATATTCTTATGATGCCCCGTAAGCAGAACAGCCGGAACGCTTTCGCCCTCCCATATTTCCGGACGGGTATAATGCGGATATTCCAGCAAACCGTTGAAATGACTCTCCTCCTCGAAACATTCCGAACTTGAAAGCACTCCGTCACACATTCTCGCTATTGAATCGGTGAGTACAAGTGCCGGAAGTTCTCCGCCGGTCAGCACATAGTCACCTATTGATATTTCCTCGTCAACTATCCTGTCAATCAGCCGCTGGTCAACACCTTCATAGTGTCCGCATATTATCATTATATTCTCACGCTTTGAAAGCTCTATTGATTTCTGCTGTGTAAGTACATTTCCTTTCGGCGACATATATATCGTATAAGGAACAGTGCCGATTTCCTCGCATACTGCCTTATAGCAGTTGTATATCGGCTCTGCCTGCATTACCATGCCCATTCCGCCGCCGTATGGAGTATCATCAACCCTGCGGTGCTTATCCTGCGTATAATCCCTTATATTGCGGCAATTCAACTCTATAAGTCCTTTTTTTCTTGCCCTGCCGACTATACTCTCAGAAAGCACTGTTTCACACATCTCCGGAAAAAGCGTTGCTATTTCAATTCTCATAATAACCCTGCACTTTCTCCTAATCATCAAAAAGTCCGTCAAGCGGTCTTATCGTCATAGTGCCGTTTTCAATATCCGTACTTATTATTACATCAGGGATTGCCGGAATGAGATATTCCCTGTCCTTGCCTTTGATTACATATACATCATTAGCACCTGTCTGCATTACGTCATTGAGTTTTCCGTAAATTTCCCCTGTATCCGCATCGGATACCTCAAGACCTATAAGGTCCTGTATGAAATAACAGTCCTCATCAAGTTCAATATCCTCACGCCACATATACAGTATCTTATTGCGGAGCTTTTCTGCCTGCTCAACGGTATCAATCCCTGCAAATTTGATTATTGCCATATTCTTGAATACTCTTGCACGCTGTATTTCAAGTTCCTGCTCTCCTGCGTCAAGGAAAAGCCTTTCAAATTCGCACAGAAATTCCGCACTGTCACACCATGGCATAACCTTGACTTCGCCTTTCAGAGCATGAACATTGACTATTTTTCCTGCTTCAAGAAACTCTTTCTGCATATTTTAACTCCTTAAATTCTTATGAGTTCAGTATATTTTTTTGTAGGGGCGACCAGTGGTCGCCAGTTTTGGTTTACCGGAAATTTTATCGTTCCTGTTTTGCGAACTTCGTTCGCACAAACTTTTTTTGGAAAAAGTTTGACAAAAAA
>JBJEQS010000259.1:0-8897 GCA_051881875.1 Oscillospiraceae bacterium | reverse complement strand
ACTTTTGCTGAAGCACTCCGAAGATGAGAGTATTCCCGGTGAAAGCACCATATATATTTCTTGTTGTATTTTGCAAGCTGAGCTCTGCCGTCCTCAAGGCTGTACATACGCATTTTCTTATAAAATCTTTTTTCATCGGTTCTGTGCTGACGTTCAACCTTGCCGTTATGTCTTGGAGTAGCTACTCTTATTCGATGATAGATAATATCCATATCTTCCAGAGCCTTTTCAAACATTGTTTTACTTGCTTTATCTTTCACAAGCAATGCAGTTGTCCATTCCGTTCCATTATCAGTCTGAACTTCTCTTATCGGGAATGGAAAGGCTTTTATCAGCTTCATAAGAAAATCTTTGGAGCTGTAAGTGCTGTGTTCGTCATACATTTCTCTGAAGCAGAATCTTGTACATTCGTCTATCGCTGTGTACTGATAGAATTTTTCTCCGCTTGATACGCAATAGCTTGGCACATATTTTACATCTATCTGTATTTTCTGTCCAGGATATGCTGCTCTTTCATATGGCTTGGGTTTGCGTGGTTTTCTCTTTTCTATTTCGGGCTTTACATATTTCTTTATTACTCGAAGCATGCTTGTGTATGACCTTGTATAACCGCTTTTTCTAACGCTATCCCACAGCATTATCATATCGTCCTTGTATCGTGGATAACGGCGTAATATCAGTTCTTTTTCTTCCTGTGTGCTCATTGGGGTGATGATGTGGTCTATGACTTTTTTCTTTTAAGCTTTTCCACGTTCCATCATATCGATTTTTCCAATTATATATTGCCTGTCTGCTTATATGATATCGTCTTGATGCCTCAGTTACTCCTTTTTTCATCGAATATTTCACTACCCGTTGACGAAACCGTGCTTCTTGTGCTATACTATTCATTGAAACAACTCCTTTTTGATACTTTGTTTTGGTGGTACTTAACATTATATCATATTTGGAGTTGTTTTTCTATTCTTTCTGTCAACTATCTATTGTATCATAACATATTGACAATATCATTTCTCCGGTTGGAAGTTCTTTAAGGATACATTCAATAAGTTTTTCCGCAACTTCTTCGGTTACAACCGTTTCAACTTTTGTTTTTGAAAAAATTTCTTCAAAATAAGGCTTACCTCTGAAAATATACTGCGAACTTTTCTGATTACCATAACCTGAAATATTACTGAACATAGCACCACTTGCATGACATTCACTGAGAATTCTTTTAAGATGGGAAACTTTTTCAGGTCTGATAACAATTTCAAGTTTCTTCAACATAAGATTACCTCCTGTAAATAAAAAGGCAATGAAACTCTTTCAGGAGCTCCATTGCCTTTGTCTGTGTATATTATATATCAGACAATTTATTTTTTCAATACTGTTTACCTATTCGTCAATGACAATTTTTGACGTGACTTGTAAAATGTAATTAACGTGAGTTCGACAGAAAAATTTTTAAGATAACTTGAATTCGACAACCAAAACTTTTTCTTTGGGTTGTCGAACTCACGTTAATTCAGATTAATTTTTCTTTACAGACTTGATATATCTTTAATAAGATACTTTTTCAGCAGTGAGAGGTCTTTGATATCCACAATATTATTTTTTTCTACATCAGCATTTGCAAGCTGCTGTTCAGTTAAATTCTTTGTTTTTACTATGTAACCGCAAATCATAGTAACATCTCGGATATCAATAATATTATCACAGTTTGCATCACCTTTCAATGTTGCTTCCGGAAGTAACATTGTCACTTGTGATTCAGTAGTTTCAGCAGCAGTAGTCACTTTTGGGGTGGTTTCTGTAAAAACAACATCTGTATTTGGCGGCAATTGTTCAAGCGGAGTACCGTCCCATTCTATAAATTCTATACCATACTTATTGGCATATTCTTCTGCCGCAGTACCTTTGATACCATAGATTTTAAAACCGGGTATAGGAACAAATTCCGAATCATTTTCGATATCATATGTTCCTCCGAATGCCATAAATTCAATAGTTTCTACACTTGGCGGAATAATCAGTTGAGTTACGCTGGTTAATAAAAAAGCACTTTGTCCTATAAATGTTACTGTGTCAGGTATCTCTAAATTTGCTAATTTATAACATTCTCCGAATGTACCCATTGGAATAAAAGTAAGATTATCAGGCAGTTTTGCTTCTGTTAAGTTTTTACAATAACTAAATACTGCCCATCCCAATGTATCAACACTGTTTGGAATTATCACTTTTTCCAAACTGTAACAAAAAGAAAAGGCACTGTCTTGAATTGCTTTTATTCCTTCTGATAATGTCAGATTTGTTAAATTTTCACAATGTCGAAACGCTTGATGTGCAATAGTTTCAACATTTCCCGGAATAGTTATTTCGGTTAAGCCTGTACATTCTTCAAATGTGCTTTCTCCAATATATGTAATACTGTCAGGGAATTCAACTCCCACAAGATTTTCCTGTGAATAAAAAGCATTTCTTAAAATTTTTGTAGTACCCTCTTTGAATGTAACAGTAGTATTTTCAGGCATTTCACCTTTATATCCATAAACAAGATTACCTGCATAAACTACTCCGTCGGGCTGATTTTGATACCAAGGTGTATTGTGTAAACCACTGCCCGATAAATCTATAAGACTGTCCGGAAATACTATTTCTTTCAGATTACTGCAATTTGAAAATGCACCGTCCTCAATTCTTTTTACCAGCTTGTTTTCAATTTTTTCAGGTATTTCAATGGATTCAATTGTTTCATCTTCAACGCCTACGATTATTACCATACTCGGATAAGTACAGTATTTTAAGCCGTTTTCAGATATTTTAGCCGCTGAAACTACCACAGTCGCATCATTAACTACAGATAAATTTTCTGAATAAGCCGTTCCTAAAATCATTGAAACTGCAAGTATTGATGATAATATTTTTATCTTTTTCATAATAAAATCACTCCTTTTTTAAATCACCCCTGTCACAAACCGTTGCTTGACAGGGGTGAAAAATTTTATGCTTCAATACTGATAACTTGGTTTAGTATTTTCCGACAAGTTTCTGTGAAATTCTGGTAACATCTGTGATTGATACCGATTCATCATCATTTAAAGCACGTTTCTGGTCAGATGTCAGTTCTATTTCCTTGATAAGATATTTTTTTACAATGGCAAGGTCTTTTACTGTTACTTCATCATCAAAATCAATATCATCTCTAATGCTGATACTGTCACGAATATGTACATCTCCTTCTACCATTTCTTCCTTTGATATACCTGTTTTCTCACATACATTTTCTAATGCTTCTCTGTATCTGTCAGTATAGTTTTCACTGTCAGGGTCAGTTCTTTCATAGTATTCACCTATAATCCAGTCGGGAATAGGCTCGCCCGGTATATACCATGCAGGAATAATTTCTGATTCCTTTCCGTTGTAAGGATTAGGATAATCTTTATCGCCGAACCCATCTATCAGAGCTTGAATCATATCTTCACTATAACCATCAGCCCTCGCCACAGCAACAAGATAATCAATAATAAACTGCATTTCTTCATCACTTCTACAACATGGACCACAATTATAAGCCGAAACTGAAACAGCCGTACTTCCAAGCATTGCAGTTGCCATTACAGCCGATATGATTGACTTTAATGTTTTTTTCATAAAAATTACCTCCTTTAAAACATTCACATACCAGTCGCAATCATTGTTACCGCTGACAAAGCGGCAAGTTTCTTAAAAAATCCCTTCACGTTTGAATACCTCCTGAAATTTTAAATATTTATTCTGAACACTTTTCAGTGTCTGAAACAGATATTGTATTTTCTGTTACATTTTCTCTTGGCACAGGATTATATTTTACATAAATTTCGCTGAAAGTAGGAATAAGTTCTTTTACTTCTTCATCGTTGATTTCTTCTGATTCACACATTTCAACTACTTCTGACATAAATCTTTCATAGTCGGCATAGTATGAAGCTAAAGCATCGACCGTACTCTCACTCTCAGTTAATTCTGTCGATACTTCTGTATTTACTGCAAATTCATAAGTGCTGATATTTTGCGGAATGTTGCTGTAATCAGCTGAATATGCAGTATCAATTGTATCGCAGTTAGCTGTATTATCAGAAATCTCAGTTATGGTACTTTCGCTTTCTTCATAAGTTTCCTGATAAATCTCTGTCTGTGAAAAGCTTACAGATGTATTGTAATTAACTATCTCGTTGTTGTCCACTCCCTTAATACGTTCAGTCGGCAATCCTATTTCTGATATGGTCACACCTGCAATTACCGCACCTGTTGAAATTGTTGCTATAACGCATGGCAGTTTAACTGATGAAAGCGTTATTTTGTGCGATATGCTTTTCTGCATGATTTTCAAAGTATCTGATAATTCCGGCTTTTGTGCTGATGCCTTAAACATAAGCGGAAAGGATATTGAAAACAAATCTTTATCCTTTATCTTATGACCAAGTTTTTCCTTTGCCCTGTACAGCCTTACTCTTACAGTACATTCTGTGCAATCCATTTCTCCAGCAATTTCGCTGATAGATTTTTCATCATAATAATACATAAGAATAGTCATTCTTTGCACATCATTCAATGTTTCATCAATCAGTTTCATAATCTCATCATGTCGTATACGCTGTTCAGTTTGATTATCAGGCTTCAATAATTCATCTTCAGGTATTTTTTCAAATTCATCTTCTGAAAACAAATCTTCCTTTTTCTTTTTCAATGTATCAAGCCATAAATTATGAGCAATGGAATGAAGCCACGCTGTGAAACTTATATCAGTATAACTGTCAATTTTCTTCCATACTTTTAAATATGTACTTTGAAGCAAATCCTTGGCATCGCCGTCATTGCCGCATATTCTTCTGCAATACCAATACAGTTCAGAGGAAGTCAGCGTATACATATCATCAAAGGCTTTTTTATTACCATTTTTAATTTTTTCAACAAGCTTGTTTATGTCTTTCATATGAATCCTTTCGCTGTAATTTTTTTGCCTTCTATATACAGAAACGACATATCCCTCGATTTTGTTACAGTTTTTTTTAAAATTTTTTAAATTTGTGATATTTCACACATTAGAGTGTTATTGTATATGTATATTTAACAAACATGAGTTCGATGGATTATTTTTGTAGGGGCGACCATTGGTCTTCCGTCTTAGTTTACTGAAAATTTCATCAGGCGGCTGAAAGCCGCACAAACTTTTTTTGGAAAAAGTTTGACAAAAAAACTTTTCTGAACGATAATTGGGCGGGGGCAAGCCCCCACACCCCCATTTCGCTCATTCGAGCGACCAAAGGCTCTGCCTTTGGAAACCACCAGCTTTTTGAAAAAAGCTGGGCAAAAACTTTTAGTTTCGTTGCTTTATTTATAACTTTTTTCTTATGGCTCGACCGCAAAATAAATATAATACTCAAAAGCGGAGGCGGCAGCTTGTCGCAAAAGCTTGACCAAAACTTTTATTTTTGTGATTATCGCACCTCAATTCGAATTCATATTTATCTCAACTCCCTCGAAATAACTTTCAGTAACTTACCTGTTAAACTTTTCAGCTCTGTGCAGTCAATAGTTTCAGGATAAATCTGCTTCAAGTCATCATAACAGCTGCTGTTGCTGCCACCAAGTGCAAGTGCTATTATCTTTGTTCCCCGACGAATTATCTTTTGTGCAGCATTTCGTGTGTCCATTACCGAAACAGGCGGAACATATTCAATGCCATCACTGACATGTGCGGGAAGTCCGTAGGATATAACAACTATCAGCTTTTTTTCTGCGGTACTATTCTGTGCAAGATAACGCTCCGCCCAGAAAAGCGATAATCCCTCCCGTGTTCCTTCATCTGCATCAATAGACATAAGATTATATTTCTCCGAATCTCTGCCTTGAAAGCTTACAAGCACATTGTGGTTAACCTCCGGCTCATCAAAAATGGCACGATGTTCAACTATGGCATGCTCTATCCCCTGCTTTGACAACACCTCGTGAAGTATCACAGAAGAAGTCATTGCCGCCCCTCTGCGTTCGCCTTGCATAGAACCCGAGCCGTCTATCATAAACAGCACCGCCAAATCGGGTACACCAATATCAACGGATTTTTTATACCAATAACGCTTCTTCACATCACCTATATTTTTCGAGGATATGCCGCTGCCGAAAAGCTGCTTGTCCTCATAATATTCCCTGTCCGCTTTCAGAAGCTGGTCAAAACGGGAATTGTATGTGTTTATGGAAGTGTGATATTTTTTCAGGATATTGGAGTATGCCTTTGACATATTCTTGTTGGGCTTAGGATAATTTTCTATAATATGGATACCGCTGTGCATTGCCGCAGCACCAAGTTCCCGTCCGTTTATGACTATTACCTCACCGTCTGTTCCCGCTTCGGCTATGGCAATTTCCAAAGCACTCTCAGCATCAAAAATGAATACTTTGTACTGCTCGGAAATATCTTTGCCCTCTATGAAATTCCCCTCAAGGTCAGTGAATAGTCTGCGTGAAACAGCCATCTCCCTGCCTTCTGAAAAATACGGTTTTGCAGAGCATCTGAACGGAGAATGTGTTTCCGTTCCGCCGAGGATATTTTCAATATATGTGCAATCAAGCAGCTCCTCTGAATCAGGAATAAGCTCCTCCAGTATGTCAAATATCATACAAGCATACTTATGCCGTTCTATAGGTGATGAAGCAACAGCTCCAGCCTGATATAATGGCTTGATTCTGCCTATATACTCAACACATTCTTCTTTTGGCTCAGGCATTTCAACCATCGGATACAGAAGTTCTGTCGCCATAAAATCAATGATGTACATAAGCTTATCGGCAGCAGAAAAGTCGACTTTCGCATCGGCAAGCTTTCTTGAAAATGTCCCCTCTGATGGGTGACTTACAAACATTCTTGATATCCGTCCCCATTTAAGGAACATCTCCCGTAACTATGGCATTTGAAACAGTCTGCAGATTTTTCGGAAGTATAAATTCTGCGGAAAGGTCGGGGATAAAGCTTCTGTATTCATCAAAAAATAAAGAAGGTTCAAATGGAGTTATGGGTATATCGGGAATTTTATCAGCTGCCGCCTTGTTCTCCCTCATAACAGCGTATTTTTCTTTGAAAGAAAAATCACACCCTCTCGGAACGCTGTTTATGTCCATATAGCTTACAAGATATTCGTTGTTTTTATACTCCTGATAAAAATCCTCATGTACATTTACAAAGCTTTCTGCATCGGGAAAATCTGCAAAATCAATGAATGTCTTTGCATAATCATCATTTTTCAGTATATAGTGAGCAAGCATCACACAAAGCACTGGAAGAAGCTTGTATTCCTCATAATATATGTTGGGATTGCTGACAATAAAGCTGCCGTCCTTGTCATATGCTGCCACACGTATCATTGATGTATTATCCATATATGCCCTATAGCTGTAAACACCTGTTACACCGCTTGTTCTCCAGTCCTCGGGAACAGGAATATCCATATACACTTGTTTTGCTCCGTCATAATACAGAATATCTCCCTTTGACTCCTTTTCCTCCATCAGATATGTGACAAATTCCGCCATAAGCATAACTGCCTCTCCGATAGGCTGGCAAAGCGTAGTAGTTCCTTTATATGACTGATTATTGAGATGAACATAATACTGTGTTGCATCGGACAGATGTTTGAATCCAAAACCCTTGAATATTTCACTGCTGTTGTCACGCACTTGCTTGTAGGCGTATTTACACGGTTTCATAATCATATTCCTTTCTGTTTTAACATGAGTTCGATAACAAAAATTTTTACTTTTCGAATTAACTTTATTTCATTGAATTTGTGTTTTTAATAGAATCCGATTACAGCCATACTTGTCAATTTGCTCGAATAAATATTTTTTATTGTAACTTTTTTAACATTCTGCTTGAAATTTTATCAAAATTAGTGTATAATAAATAATGTAATTTTGAAAATCACCACTTGATAAATCACGATGACTGCGGTTTATCAATGTATTCAGATTGCGTACAGGGAGGTTTCAGATGTCGAATATAAAATCAGGCAAAGATAAGTCATTGAAAAAGAAAATTATGCTTTCATCTGTTTCAGCATTGCTTGTCCTTGCGATTGTAATGGGAACAGTAAGTGTCAGCATGGTAAATAAGCTTTCGAGGCTGCATTCTCAGAAGATAATGACGCAGCTTTGTGACAACGAAACCCTGCAGTTTGATAACAAGCTCAATCTCGTACAGCATTCTGTTGATACAATAAATGAGTATGCTGAAAATCTTATGAAAATAAACGGCATTACAGATGTATATTCCGATGAGTACGAACATAATATCAAGGAGTTTGCAATTGCTGTGGCAAATCAGACAATAGGTGCTGTTTCAGTCTATTTCAGATATAATCCGGAGGTAACAGGAAGCGGAACAGACGGTTTTTTCTGGACAAAACGAACAGATTCTGAAATGTTCAATGAAGAAACAATTACAGATATTCTCGCATACAATTCCAGTGATACAGGTCATGTCGGCTGGTTCTATATACCTAAGGAAACAGGCAGACCTTTGTGGATGAGCCCTTATTACAACAAGAACCTTGATATTTTTATGATATCCTATATAATCCCCATGTACCATGAGAATGGTGAATTTATCGGTGTTATTGGAATGGATATTGATTTTGCAGCAATTATCAATGAATCATATGATATAGATGTATTTGATTCAAGTTCTGTCGGTTTTGTGGACCTGAAGGAAAGAATTGTATATTATTCAGATGATGACGGAACAGTTCATGACAGAAAACTTTCAAATAAATTTTATAATCATATAACTACGATAAACAGGTTTAATGATTTGCTGGAGATTACTGATGAACAAGGCAGTACCTCTGTAATACTCTGCAAAAAGCTCAGCAACGGAATGATGC
>JBJEQS010000258.1:0-8924 GCA_051881875.1 Oscillospiraceae bacterium | reverse complement strand
TTTGTCAAACTTTTTCCAAAAAAAGTTTGGGCGGCTGAAAGCCGCCTGATGAAATCGCCAGCAGACCATAACGGGCGACCAATGGTCGCCCCTACTATCGGACTCACTTTTAAAATAGGAGTTGAATTTAATGAAGCGAAAAATGGTTTATATCGGACTTCCTGTCTTGTTGGGACTGCTTTTCGCTTCATTTTTAAGTAATGCGTATGACTATTGCATAGTCCTTGCAACAGCAGTATTGTTTGTATTTCTGAAATATCCTGTTAATATGAAAAATATTGAAGCGGCAGTATGTATAACAGCATTTGCGGCAGGATTTTTCATATACCGCACAAGCGACAGTATGATATATCAGAAAACGCTTGATTACAGCGGTCAGACCGTTGAATTCAGCGGAATGATAACTGATTTTTCGGACTATTCGGGTGATATGACATCATATACTCTTAAAGGAAAGATAAACGGCGAAAAATCTGCAAAAATACTCTATTACGGAAATGCGGAGGATTGCCGCTATGGTGACAGGCTTGAGCTGATATGTACTCTTGATATGATTGAGAATTCATACGGATTTGATTCTGTAAATTACTACAAGTCAAAGGGAATATTTCTGCGTACAGTATCGGTTGAAAAGGCTGATTTTATCAGCACGGACGGATTTGAATTCATACGCTCTGTATTTGCATACAGAGAAAGAATACACAGGAAAATCATGTCCGTAATGCATTACGAGGAGGGGAATATCCTTTCATCAATGCTTTTCGGTTCATCATATGCAGATATGGACAGCAATACCAAAGCGGCACTGTATCGTATCGGCACAGGTCATGTATTTGCCGTATCGGGATTTCATCTCATGCTTATGGCATCACTGATGAGCTTTTTGCTGAAAAAATTCCATACAGGACACATTTTAACCTTTATAACCGTTTCAGTGTCATCATTGATTTTCATAGTATGTTCAGGATTTTCGTTATCAGCCATAAGAGCAGGAATTATCATAGTAATATCATACAGTGCGGCTGTATTCAGCAGAATGGACGATGCACTAAATTCTCTGAGCATAGCAATACTTATTATGACATTATCCAATCCGTTTATAGTTGGAAGTCCGTCATTTATGCTTTCAGTATCGGGATTTTACGGCATAGCTGTATTTGCACCGTATATGACGGCAAATATGCCGGAGGATAAATTTTTTCAGAAATTATGGAAAGATTTTGTATCGCTGATATGTATGTCAGTGATTATAATACCTGTATCATCGATGTTTTTCAGTGAAACTTCACTGATATCAGCGATTACGGGGATAATAATGATGCCTGTTATATCATTTGTGCTGATGCTCGGAATGATTGTATTTATTACGGGTGGTGTCGGATTTATCGCATATCCTCTGCTTAAAATCGCAGATGTGCTTTGCAGGCTTATAAAGGATATTGCAGAGTATTCGGCGGATATGAGATTTATAACAGTACCTCTCGGATATGATTTTATGAAATATATCCTTATAGTTGTACTCGCTTTTGTATGCATAACGTATGCAGTCTTTAAATCAAGGGAGTCGGCAGGTATTTCAATGCTTATATCCGTTATAGTGGTTGTATCGGGTAATATGTTTTATAAACACATTTCTCAGGATATACTTAATGTAACTGTATTCGGAAAAGATTCTTCCGAACTGGTTATAGTGACAGCAGGGAATTCAACCGATGTTATAGATATTTCGGGCGGAAAAAAGAATTCCGCTTATACATCAGATTATATGAAAAAATACGGATTATACAGTATTAACAGCATAGTTGTATCTGAAAAGCCGTACAGATTTACGGCATATAATGACAGGCTTGAATGGTATGATGTAAAATCATTCTGTCTGCCTGAAAATACATATTTTCTGGAAAATTCAACAGTATGCGGCTGTACTCCGCAGTATTATTCTGATGGCAGTCTTTATATTGAATATAATGATTATTGTATAATATACAGAAATTCAGAGGTTTATATTAAATATAATGATTACCTTATTGACTGTAACAGTGACGGTGTATTTGTATATTCGGGACAGGATAAGATACTGGAAAGTCCTGTGGACAAGTATATCACACTGAAAACAGACGGATTTGCAAGAGCCGAATTTGTGAGGTGAGATTTTATGGCTTTTTCCTATGATGATGTGCTTAAAAGCATTAAGGCAGGTGAACTGAAGAATATATATTATTTTTGCGGCAGAGATGTTATGTCGGTTGAGAGCCTTGCCGGACAGCTTATAAAGAAAATTTCAAAAGGTGATGAGAGCAGTTATCAGAAATTTATCGGCAAGGAACTTAATATAAGTGAATTCGCTGACTACTGTGAAATGTTTCCGATGTCTGCTGATTACAACCTTATAGTCATAAATGACCTCAATGCAGAGGAATTTTCTGCTGATGAGATAAAAAGCTTTCTGGATATTCTGGAAAATATTCCGTCGTCAACCGTTGTACTGATATACATAACAGGTATTGATATAAAGGGCGGAAAGAAATATCCTACCGCAAAAAACAAGAAGATAACTGATTTCATAGCCAAAAACGGAGTATTCTGCGAGATGGAGCTTAAAACTCCGCAGGAACTTGGAAAATCAGCGATAAAGCTTGCAGAAAGGCTTGGCTGTCCTTTGAACAGATACAATGCCGAAAAGATAGTTCAGCTTTGCTTATGCAATTCGCTTATGATAAAAAACGAGATTGAAAAGCTTTGCAGTTATGCTGACGGTATGGAAATCACATCAGATATGATAGAGGCTCTTGTACCGAAACAGCTTGATTCAACGGTTTTCAATCTTGCAAAGGCGGTGACATCATTCAACGTGAAACAGTCATTGCTTCTGCTTGATGAGGTATTTTTACAGCAGAATGATGCAATAAACGTACTCGGCTCGATAACAGGTGCATTCATTGATTTCTATCGTGCAAAAACGGCTGTATCATGCCGCAGGTCAGAGAATGATGTTATAAATGATTTTTCATATAAGGGCAGGGAATTTGTTGTCCGAAACTCATTCAGGGATTGCAGGAAAATTTCAGACAGCCATATGAAAAAATGTCTGAATATTCTGAAGGAAACAGACAAGTCTCTTAAATCCTTTTCGGGCAATGAGAGAATTATTATAGAACAGGCAGTCGTCAGAATGGCTGTCAGAGAGATTTGAGGTATACGAATTTGATTAGACTGAAACAGGCGGTTATAGTTGAGGGCAAATATGATAAGATAAAGCTTAAATCAATTATTGACGCTGTTATTATTGAAACAAACGGATACGGCATTTTCAAAGATAAGGAAAAGCTTGCACTGATAAGATGCTATGCGAAAAAAACAGGCATAATTATTATGACCGATTCGGACAGTGCAGGCTTTAAGATAAGGAATTATCTCAAAGGAGCTGTTCCGGAGGGCAATATAACAAATGTATATATTCCCGATATTTTCGGAAAGGAAAAACGCAAGGAAAAGCCGTCAGCAGAGGGTAAACTCGGCGTTGAGGGTGTAAAAAAAGATGTGATATTGCAGGCATTGGAAAAAGCAGGTGTATGTGCCGAAAAAACTGATGAGAAAAAAGATGTCATAACAAAGTATGATTTGTATGAATACGGTCTTTCGGGACGGGAAAACAGCTCTCAGATACGAAGACAGCTCCTTAAACGGCTGGATTTGCCCGAACTGCTTTCCATTTCGGCAATGCTTGATGTTCTGAATACCATCACTGACAGGTATGGACTCGAAAGTATTCTTTCAGAAATTTATGGGGGAGATGAATAAATGGTTTTTTCAAGTCTTACATTTATGTATGTTTTTCTGCCGATAACTCTTGTGGTGTATTTTATTTCACCGATGAAAGCTAAAAACCTCATTCTTTTTATTTCGGGAATGATTTTCTATGCGTGGGGAGAACCGAAGTATATATTTGTAATGGTTGTTTCCTCATTCGTGGATTATATGGCAGGACTTATAATGGACAAGTATGATGATAATGAAAAAGTCCGGAAAACTGCTCTTATAACCTCAATGGTGGTTGACCTTGGATTTCTTTTCGTATTCAAATACAGCGGATTTTTCATAGAAAACATAAATTCAATATTGGGAACTCATTTCAAAGACCCCGACCTTCCTCTGCCGATAGGCATATCATTCTACACATTCCAGAGTATGTCATATACAATTGATATGTACTGGAGAAAAATAAAGGTACAGAGAAATTTCATCAATTTCCTTTCATATGTTTCTCTGTTTCCGCAGCTTGTTGCAGGGCCTATTGTAAGATATGAGGACGTACAGAATGAGATTGATAAGCGTTCAGTAAACATAAATCTCACAGGAGAGGGCGTAACCTTATTTATAAAGGGACTCACCAAAAAGATACTTCTTGCAAACAATATCGGCTCATTGTGGACATCTGTAAAGGCTCTTGATTATTCATCAATATCAGCCGCTACCGCATGGCTTGGTATACTTTCATTTACTTTCCAGATTTATTTCGATTTCTCAGGATATTCCGATATGGCAGTAGGTCTTGGAAAGATGCTCGGATTTAATTTTCCGAAAAACTTTGACCACCCTTATATGTCAAAGAGTATTTCTGAATTCTGGAGAAGATGGCATATAACTCTCGGCTCATGGTTCAGGTCATACATATATATTCCGCTTGGCGGCAACAGAAAGGGCAAGGCAAGAACACTTTTCAATCTTATGGTTGTATGGGCAGCCACAGGCTTCTGGCATGGTGCAAGCTGGAATTTCATATTCTGGGGAGCATATTTCGGAGTGCTTATAATCATTGAAAGGCTTGGCTGGGGTAAAATCCTTGATGAAAAGCTTCCGGAGTTTGTAAGCAGATTATATACATTCCTGCTGGTTGTATTCGGCTGGGTATTCTTCGATATAGACGGATTCGGCAATGCGGTTTTATATGTGAAGGCTATGTTCGGGGCAGGCGGTTCATTTATTGATTCATATGCAGTATATCAGCTTGGTTCATATTTTGTAATGTTTATATTCTGCATAATTGCTTCAACAGACTATCCTCAGAAATTCATCACCAATCTGAGCAGAAATCCGAAAACATCGACAGTATACAAAATTTCTGCTCCGGTTGTTCAGGTAACACTCATGCTTATATGTACAGCATACCTTGTTGATGCAACATATAACCCGTTCCTGTATTTCAGATTTTAAGGAGGAAATGACTTTATGAAAAAGAAAAAACAAGCGAGCAGAATTACAACAATTGCTTTTCTTGCAATACTGATACTGCTTCCTCTTGCGACATTATTTTCACATAAGGAATACTTCTCTGAAACCGAAAACAGAACTCTTGCACAATTCCCTAAACTCAGTTTTTCAAAGATAATGGACAAATCCTTTATGAATGGCTTTGAAACATATGTTTCAGACCATTTTGCAGGACGTCTTAACTGGATTACCACAAAGGTAAATATTGAACTTATGCTTGGAAAAAAGGAACTCAATGGTATTTATATAGCAGATGACAGGCTTATCGAAAAGCTTCCGACGCCCGATTATACGGAAATTGATAAATCAATAGATGCGATAAATACATTTACCGCCAACAACAGCAATGTGCCTGTATATTTTCTGCTTGCACCTACCTCAGCCGGAATATATACTGATGAACTTCCGAAAAATGCACCTCAGGAGGACCAGAAGGCTTTTATAAACTATGTTTACAACAATCTCAGTGAGAATATAACAACTATTGATATATACAACATTATGCATACAATGCGTGATGAATATATTTACTATCGGAATGACCATCACTGGACAAGTCTTGGTGCATATTATGCATATAATGTATCTATCCAGAAACTTGGTTTTTCACCGATTGTATATGATAAGTATGATATTGAACACGCAAGCGACAGCTTCAAGGGAACTTTTTATTCAACCTCGCTTTATGACAGAATTAAGCCCGATACAATTGATATATACAGATATGACGAGGGTTCGTCTGTTACGAATTATATCGTTAATGACGGCAAGGAACTCAAGGAATATGACAGCATATATTTCAGGGAATACCTTGAACAGAAAGATAAATACTGTACATATTTAGGTCCTAATCAGCCTGTTGTAACCATCAAAACCGATGTTCACAATGATAAAAAGCTGCTGATTATAAAGGATTCATATGCACACTGTTTTGCACCGTTCCTTACACAGCATTACAGTGAAATTACACTTATAGACCTGAGATATATCGGAGTATCCGCAAAGGATATTGTAAATATATCCGATTACAGTCAGGTACTTTTCCTTTACAATGCATCAACATTCTCAACCGATGAAAATGTAAAACAGCTTGCATTTATGTTTAAAGAATAATAAACAAAACTGTCTGAATGAAAATTCAGGCAGTTTTTCTGTATATATAATGCTGTGTTGTGGCAATAATATTTAATGCAGAATGAATCTTCGGGAGTGATTGCTTTGGATAAAATTATTGAACTTAAAGATATAAACAAAACATATGGAAATAATTTCAGTTATGTAAAGGCTCTTGACAGCATAAGCCTTGATATACACAAAGGCGAATTTGTTTCCATAATCGGTACATCAGGTTCGGGAAAATCTACACTTATGAATATACTCGGCTGTCTTGATACTGCTGACAGCGGTAAATATATCCTTGATGACATGGAGATAAATAATTGTACGGACAGTATGCTCTCTGAGATACGCAATCAGAAAATCGGATTTATATTCCAGTCATTTAACCTTATACCGTCAATGAATGCAATAGAAAATGTTGAGCTTCCGCTGATATACAGGAATATTTCCGCAGGCAAGCGGCGTAAAATAGCATTAGAGGCTCTGGAGAGCGTTTCATTATCTCACAGAATGGAGCATAAGCCTTATGAAATGTCAGGAGGACAGCAACAGCGTGTCGCAATAGCAAGAGCCATAGCTTCACAGCCGCAAATAATTCTTGCTGATGAACCAACAGGAAACCTTGATAAAAAATCCGGAGATGAGGTTATGCAGATACTTCATGACCTTAACAAATGCGGCAGAACAGTCATTCTTATTACACATGATAATAATATTGCCGAAAAGGCTTCCTGTATTATAAGGATTGATGATGGGAAGATTTATGGCAACTGATATGAGTTAAACGGATTAATTTTTATTGAAAAATTTGATTGTATCTGCCTGAACGTTTGAATATATCAAAATACTAAAAATGGGAGGCGGCAACTTGCCACTTGAAAAAATAAACTCTGTCATATGGGGTGACGGACTTTTAATGCTTATCCTCGGCACAGGCTTTTTTCTGTCTGTAAAATCAGGATTTTTTCAGATTTTTCATTTCAGAGAGATTTTCAGCAGAACTATTCTTTCAGTATTCAGTAAAAAGGATAAATCCTGTACCGATAAGCATATAACACCGTTTCAGGCACTTTCAACTGCCCTTTCAGCCACTATGGGAACAGGAAATATAATCGGAGTGGCTTCAGCAATTGTCATAGGCGGTGCAGGTTCAGTATTCTGGATGTGGGTATCTGCACTGCTTGGAATGATGACTGTATATGCAGAAAATTATCTCGGAACTGTATATCGTTATCAAAATGAAAAGGGTGAATGGGTAGGCGGTGCACTGGCATATATCGAAAAAGGTCTGGGCAGTAAAAAGCTTGCAGCTGCATTTTCAGTATGCTGTATAGCGGCTTCTTTGGGTATGGGAAATATGGCTCAGATAAGCTCAATATCCGATGCAATGAATTCTGTATTTTCCATAAAGCCGATTATTACAGGAATAGTTGTGGCGGTAATGATATTTGCGGTAATATCCGGCGGAATAAAGCGTATAGGTAATATAACTCAGCTTATAATACCTGTTTTATCGCTTGTTTACATAGTTTTTTCAATCGTTGTCATATGTGTAAATCACAGTAATATATCATCTGCATTCGGAGAGATTTTCAGAAATGCATTCGGAATAAGAGCAGTAGGAGGCGGAATATCGGGTAATGCTATCAGATTAGCGATAAATACAGGATTAAGACGGGGAGTATTTTCAAATGAAGCAGGCTTGGGAAGTGCAGGAATACTTCATTCGGCATCATCTGTTGAAAATCCGCATACTCAGGGAATGTGGGGAATTTTTGAAATTTTCACTGATACAATTGTATGCTGTACGCTTACCGCATTGGTTATCCTTACAAATGATGGATTATGCGATAAATTTGAAGGTGCAGGTCTTGTTGCAGAATCATTCAGACCATTTTTGAAAGATTATTCCGGGATATTTGTATCAGTATCAATCGCATTATTTGCATTTGCAACGCTGATAGGCTGGTCATACTGCGGAGAATGTGCTGTAAGGTACAGTATGGGTGAAAAATTTGTAATGGCATACAGAGTATTGTTTGCAGCTGTTATAGTAATCGGAGCAGTTATGAAGATATCATCTGTGTGGACATTATCGGATATATTCAATGGTTTGATGGCATTTCCTAACCTTACAGCAATAATATTGCTTTCCGGTAAAATAGCTTTTAAACGCAAAGATTATAAAAAGTTAAGTGATATGAATTTGATGAAATAAAAATTTTTAATAAAATATTATTTATTTATTTGTTTATTTGACGATATATTTGTATAGATAGTAATTAATATAACGCAAATTCGATAATTTTATTTTATATTGGCGAACTGCGTTCGCCCGTTTGAATTTACTTCAAATATTATTAAACTTTATTTTGAATGGATTTTAAATATCGGTTAATAAAATTGCTTCTTATAAATAATGAGTCAGGGTTTTTGAATGAGTAAACAAATTATGAATAAATAATAACGTGAGTTCGACAGCTAAAAGAAAAAAGTTTTGGTCAAGCTTTTTCAAAAGCTTGCGGTTTCCAAAG
>JBJEQS010000257.1:0-8950 GCA_051881875.1 Oscillospiraceae bacterium | reverse complement strand
GCAGGAATGTTTAATTTCAGAAGATTTGTTAATAAAAATTTAACTCATTCAAAAAGCATAGGAAAATTATTTGTATATGTTGACATTTTTTTTGTTAATATGTTATAATTATATAGATAAAAACGTAATAACTGTATATTTTATTGCAATGCCGATTAACTAATGAAAATTTAAACGGAGCAATCAGAAAATTCAATAGTTAATTTTGGAGCAATATTATATTTAACTTATGCTGGAGAAAAAAATGGAAAATTCAAATCTCAATCAGAAAAAAAGAAGAATTATTATTGTTTCAGGGGAATTTGCTGAACTGAAAAAAATACTGGATAAAAAATATGATACTGTTTTGATTGACAAAAGCACATACAGCTTTGATTATATAATCAAAAGAAAAAAACATCTTGGTGCATTGATTATCAGCAATGAAAAAGCAGTTGAAAATGATTATGAAATATTCAGATTATTTGAGGCAGACCCTTTGCTTTCATCTGTACCGATTATAATTTACTGTCATAATCTCAATGAAGCAGTAAATGCTGAGCCATGTCTTGAGCATGGTGCTGCTGATATTATATATCCGCCGTTCAGCGAAAAAATTTTTATGCATAAAATTGCCTGCTGCATACGTCTTAAAAACTCAGCGACATTCTATGAAATTGAACATATGCTGAAAGTACTTCCGTCAAATATATATCTGAAAGACGCAGAGGGCAGATATGTTTTTGCTACTCACTACTGGCATCATCTTGACCATACTGATGACCCCGACTGGACTATCAGAGGAAAAACCGATATTGATATACGCAAAGATAAAGATAATGCCGCAAAGGCTATGGAAGCTGATATGGAAATTTTCAGAACAGGCAAAGGCACAGCTTATACTATTGAGATTAATGCTGACAATCAGCGTGAATTCATGGAGGTTATAAAACAGCCTTTGTATGATAATGATGGTAATGTCAGAGGAATTGTCGGACTTATAAACAATGTTACAGAGAGAGAACTTCTGAGGATAAGCCTTGAAGAAAGTGCTATGATGGACGAACTTACCCATGTTTATAACAGACGTTTTTTTGAGCAGTATTCCGCATCAGTCGATAAAAGCAGACAATATCCTGTCAGCATAATTTCTGCTGACTGCAATGATTTAAAGCAGGTAAATGATACATACGGACATCTTGTGGGAGATGAATATATCCGCATGACAGCATTGCTTTTCCGTACGAACATCATGGTACAGCACAAGGGCAGGATTTTCAGAGTTGGCGGTGATGAATTTGTTATAGTCCTTACTGAAACAACGCTTTATGAGGCAGAACAAATTATTGAAAAGCTGAAAGATGAAGCAAAGCATTTTTCAATAAAGAATAAGAGTATAAGTATTTCATATGGTGTTGCTTGTATTGAAAATGATGCTTTAAGTTTTAATGAATGTTTTGATATTGCTGATAAGAAAATGTATGAAAATAAGGCGAAGTATAAACAGGAACGTTCAAAAATGCAGAAATAAAGATTTTACGGTAAACAACTTTTATTTTTTACAGCAATCACAAAAATATTGTGACTTGATTTTATAATCATATAGGGCGAACAGCGTTCGCCCTTTTATTTTTATCTTCTGAATTTGTATGAATTATGTAAACTGAACCTTACATTTTTAGCAAAATAAAGTTGGTTGAAAAAACATATCCGATAATATATAATTAAAACATAGCAAGGAGGATATTCAATATGATAAACGATAATCTCAAAGCACTCAGAAAATTAAATAAGTTTACTCAGGAGGACGTTGCCGAAAAACTTAATGTATCACGACAGGCTGTTTCAAAATGGGAAAGCGGTGAAACAGTTCCTGACATATATAACTGCATACAGCTTGCAAAGCTTTATAATGTAAAGCTTGATGACCTTGTTCATCAGGAGGATATTTCCGATATAAAGCCGAATAAAAAGCATATATTCGGAATTGTTAAGATAGACGATGAGGGAAAAATAATAATTCCGAAAAAAGCAAGAAAGATTTTCAATCTTGAAAAGGGCGATAAGCTTCTGCTTTTAGGTGATGAGGAACAGGGGATTGCACTGGTAAAAACAAAGGGATTTTTCAAATTTGCTTATGATATAATCAATTCAAAGGTTATTAATTCTGAAGATGACGGTGAGGAGGAATAATTTATGTATGCTGTTGAAACAGTAAATCTCCATAAACAGTATAAGGATAAAAACGCAGTAAAAAATCTTAATCTTAAAATAAATGACGGTGAGCTTTTCGGACTTCTCGGAGTAAACGGAGCAGGAAAAACAACAACTATAAAAATGCTTTCAGGACTTTCGGAGATAACATCGGGTCAGGCAATTATATATGGAAATGATGTTGCGAAAAATCTCAGTGAGGTAAAACCTCTTATAAATGTATCAACTCAGGAAACAGCTGTTGCAATGAATCTTACAGTAAGGGAAAATCTTATGTTTATTGCAAAAATATACGGCTTTGACAAAAAATCCTGCATTGAAAAGGTTAACGGGATTATCGAGGATTTTTCACTTTCAGAGGTTGCTGAAAAGAAAGCTAAGATATTATCAGGCGGCTGGCAGAGAAGACTTAGCATAGCAATGGCACTTATCTCTGAACCAAAACTGCTTTTCCTTGATGAGCCTACACTCGGACTTGATGTTCTTGCAAGACGTGAATTGTGGTCGGTTATTTCAAAGCTGAAAGGCAGAATAACTATTATACTTACAACACATTATCTTGAAGAAGCAGAGGCTCTTTCTGACAGACTTGCAATTATGGTTGACGGCGATATAAAATCAATCGGTACTGCCGAGGAAATAAAACAGAGCGTATCATGTGACAAATTTGAAGATGCATTCGTTAAGATTGCAGAAAGGAAGTAATATTATGAGAACAGCGGCATTTTCAGCAAGAAATATAAAGGAGCTTCTTCGTGACCCGATAAGCTATATTTTCTGTCTTGGATTTCCTGTAATAATGCTTATAGTTATGACAGCGGTAAACAAGAGTATTCCGCCGCAGGCAAATATGACAATATTTAATATAGAAAATCTATCATCAGGAATAGCAGTATTCGGACTTACATTTGTAATGCTTTTTACGGCATTGCAGGTATCAAAGGACAGAAGCAGTGCGTTTCTGATAAGATTATACGCATCACCAATGAAGCCGGCAGAATTTATTCTCGGATATACCTTTCCGCTTATTATAGTTGCAGCAGCACAGTGCATTATAACATATGCGGCATCATTTATAATAGGCATTGCAACAGAAAAACAGCTTGATGTACTTCCGCTTATCACAGCAACATTCGTACTTATACCATCAGCAGTAATGTTCATAGGCTTCGGACTGCTTTTCGGAAGCATTTTCAATGATAAGGCAGCTCCCGGATTATGCTCAATAGTAATTTCTCTTTCATGTATGCTTGGAGGAATATGGATGGATGTTGACAATTTAGACGGAGGATTAAAGAAGATATGTGAAATACTTCCGTTTTATCATTCGGTAAGAACAGGCAGAATGGCTGTATCCGGAAATTATGAAGGATTTGCAAAATCAATGATAATAGTAGCGGTATATGCAATTATAATATATGTACTTTCAGTATTGGTATTCAATATGAAAATGCGTAAGGACAAGAAGTAAACAACGTGAGTTCGATGGATTATTGTTGTAGTGGCGACCAATGTTCTCACGCCGCCAATCACAAAAACCACAACGGGCGAACAAAGTTCGCCCGTACATAAATAGCCCTGTCGAACCCACATTAAACTATAATATCCATAATATTTTTTTCTGTTTCAAAGCTGTCAGAATATGCACATTTCATTTTTGAACGTTTTATTTTTCGGGCTTCTTCTGTCATTTCTGCTTCTGCCCTTGTAATATCTTTTTTTACTGTGCTATCGTCAACAGTATTTTCTGTTTTATCTGAATTGCCGTATATCCTTTGATTTTCATTTTCCTCAGCTTTTTTAATATCCTTAGATGCCTTATCCACTTCAGACTCATCAGGAAGCTTTGCATATTCACCGCTTTTTATAAATTTTGCAGTAATCTTTGATATATCATTCATCTTTTTCTGCTGAACATATGCAACAGCAAGCTTATCACCATCGGAAATATTGGGATTATGTTCAACAAGCTTTATTGCAGCGACTGACTGGTTTATATGATTCATTTTCACACGCTGAACATCATCTTTTGTTCTGCAATGCTTTATTTCACGTTCATAACTTTCTTTTTCGAGCATTTCCTGCTTTACCTGCTGATATGCCGCCGGTGATTTTTCCTTGAGATATTCCAGTTCATCATGGCTTAGTTCTGTTCCGTTCTGTATTTTAGAATATATTGATGTAAGCTTATCGTCTTTATTTTCATTGCTTCTGTTATATATATCAGCCGCCTGCTTCATATCATTTTCTTTTTTACGCATATACTCACTCATAGTAGTAATACCATCAGCAGTAAAATTACCTGATTTTTTCTTTTTCTGCCATTTTGCCTGCATATCATTTGTTTTAACATAGTTATTCAATTTTCCTACTGAAAAAAAATCCATATTTCCACCACCTTATTATAGTAATCGTATTTAATCTGTAAATTTCAATATAATATAAATAATTCTATCGTTCGATTTTCAGATAACTCCTTTTCAGATAAACCAAATCAATAACATCAATAATTTTATCGCTGTTCATATCAGCAGCATCAAGGCTGTTTTCATCAATCGGCTGGATATTGAGAATATGTTTTTTCATAATAAGTATATCCTTTACCGAAATAATTCCATCATTATCCAAATCGCCCTGAATTATTTCCGGAATTTCAGGCTTGTTTCCTGAAAGTGCATCTCCTATTATTTCAGCCCAGTATTCACCCATAAGCTTATAACCTGTATCATTCGGGTGAACTCCGTCTTTAAGCTGTGCAGATGTATCTGTTATAACGCTGTTTATATCTCCGAAAAAGATGTTGGAAGCACCGTTATCCTGTTTCTCCTGTATAAGATTTTTCACCTGTTCATTATAGTTATCAACCTGACTTTTAACCATCTGTTCAGCCTCATCATCTGAATATGTGGTCTGCCAGTCTGCTGAATGGCGATAGTTTCCGAACCACTCATAAACATCAGGATTATTCGGCTCAAGATATGGAATTGTGGTGACAAATATATCGGTATTGTCGGATACATTTTCAGATATATAGTCAATTAAGATTTCCAGTCTTTCGCCTGCCGTATCAACATCATGATTATCAATTACATCATTTGTTCCAATCTGTAAAATTACAATATCGGGAGTATATTCAGCGAGATAATTTCCGGACTGCAATGTTTCAAGTATACCATTTCTGCCGCTGTATTCCTTTATGGCATATCCGCTGTATCCGCAGTGTGCGGCATCATATGAGAAGCTTTCACCAGTGGCTTCATCAGTATATACAGCATCACCCCATGACCAGTTAGGGCCTGTCATATCAATGGAATAACCCTGTTCGGTAAGCTCATGGTACAAAAATTTTCTGTATGAGCCGTCAGTACCATATCCGTCAGTTATGGAATCACCGATTGACATTATTTTTACAGATGAATTTTCTGCCTGTGCAATGTATTTTATATTCAATGGAAAGCAAATGGATAAAGCCGATAATAATACGGCTGTTAATTTTTTTAGTTTCATATAAAACCTCCTGATTTTTCTAAACCTGCATTATATTAACATGAGTTCGACAAAAAAATTTAAGATAAAAAATAACCGCAAAATAAAAGTTTTTGCCCAGCTTTTTTCAAAAAGCTGGTGGTTTCCAAAGGCAAAGCCTTTGGTCGCTCGAATGAGCGAAACGGGGGTGTGGGGGCGGCAGCCACCGCCAAATCATACTTCAAAAAGTTTTTTGTCAAACTTTTTCCAAAAAAAGTTTGAGCGAACGCAGTTCGCTTAACAGAAGCCATCAAATTTCAAGCAAACCACAACGGTTGAACGTAGTTCGCCCCTACAAAAAATAAGAAAATTCCCTTATTTTCAATATTAAAATTTTTGTCGAACTCACTTTAAAATGGAAGTCGGCAACTTGCCGCTTCAAGTATATATGATGTTTCAACATCAACAAGTGTATATGGTTCAAGGCTTCTGATATGCTTTGCAAGTTCCTCGTCTGAAATTGTATCATGCAGTATTTTTCTTGCAAAATATCCTGCAAGATATGTCCTTTCACATGATTTATATGCACCGCCTGCCATTCTTGTATTTATTTCAAGCGGATATATCATCATTTTTCCATCAATCTCAGATACATTAATTTGTATATTGTATATTCCCTGCAAATCTGAATGTTTCGCAACAATTTTTGCAAATTCAACAAGCTTTTCAGGATACTCAATGTAAGTAAATCTGCCGCCTTTTCTGCGTGGTATGGCAAGAACACTGTTATTTATTTTAAGACAGTCAATGCTCCATTCATTGCCCTTGAAAAACGGAGTACATATTGATTTACGCAGATTATCAGTTTTTCTCATTGTATTCAGAATACTTTCATATGTACATTCTGTACTTATGCCATATGAATAAATATCGGAAATTCCATGGATTTTATCAGGCTCGACAATATGTCTGAATCCCTGTGCATTTATGCTCACATCAGGCTTTACTGCAAATTCAGCGGAATTGTTCCCGTCATATCCGAATTCATGTGCATACTCCATGAATGAATTTGCAAAAGACCGGTATTTGTATTCAAATTCCTCTGCACTGCTGAATTCAAAATACGGAACATATGCGATATTCAGTTCCGGAAATTTTTCAGAAAGAGTATTGAAATAATTTGTTGACTGTATTTTGCTGTTGAATAATTCATTATCGGCATCGGAAATAAGTTCAACCCCAAATTCTCTGAATTTATCACGATAACTGCAAAGAAACTCAGCTTTTTTGTATGCAACAAAATGTGTGATACAGTTCTTTTTGCAGAAGTCAAGACAGAATTCCAGATATTCCATATCATCTTTTATATCCGGCTCTAAAACTCTCTTGAATCCTGTTATATTTTCATCATTGAATTTACTGCTGAACAATGTATTCATAGGTGTGCGTGAGCTTATTGTAAATGATGCTGAAAACTCTCTCTGCATATCTCTCAGGTCATTGATAAGCTTTGAAACAAATACAGGCAGTGTACTTAATCCGGAATTAAACCATATATTAAAATTTTTCATCTGAAAATACTCCTTGTACGAATATTATATAATAATTATATTATAACGCTGATTTTATAAAAAAACAACTGTATATAAAAATAATATCAGGCTTTTGAATGATTTAAATTACATCTTGACAAATTTATTTTTTTGTAGTATAATAAACGCATAAAACAGCTGGCATCGACAATGGCTTAAATAAAGGATTTGCTAAGATTTATGCAAATTTTATTCCTTAAAATTCCATTTTTGTTAATGCTTTTTTGTGGTCGACAGAAAACATCTCTCAAATCCACTATTATCAAGGCTGTTTTTATTACCCATTTTACATCACTCATATAGAGATTGAAACAGCATAAAGAGCACGTTTACCATAATTAACGTATTTTGATTTTGTTATTTTACATCACTCATATAGAGATTGAAACTTACAGAAACTGATATTTCTCAAAATGTTGAAATTACATTTTACATCACTCATATAGAGATTGAAACTTCTGACCTCATGCGAAGCCCTCTCATGTATGCTTCGATTTTACATCACTCATATAGAGATTGAAACTCTGTCATGATAAGTTCCAATAAACGGTCGCAATCTGATTTTACATCACTCATATAGAGATTGAAACAGAACACTAACTCCTTCTTTCCAACATTCAAAATCCATTTTACATCACTCATAAAGAGGTAAAAACAAAAAACAGATGTATTCACAAAAGAATGCATCTGTTTTTATTTATCGCAAATACACATAAAAAGGACAGCCGGTCGAATGCGAATTCGACAGGGGCGGTCAATGGTCATACCTGCAAAAATTGATTTGCGTGAATAATAAGCAGACACTATTGACAATATTATGTATTTTAATTTATAATATTATAACAGATAAGAATTTCATAGTATAAAGGAGTAATTAACATGATAAGAACAAATATGCTTCAGGAAACTGAAAACAAAAAGGTCACAGCAACAAAAGGCTGTTTTGTTGTTCTGGAATATATGAAAGATATTTCGGTGCATCATTCAACAGCCATGGAAGCATACTATGCCTCAATGATGAATGTACATAAAAAACAGCTCATTGCAAACCTCAATAATAATTCGGTAATAATACAAGCCGGTGCAATGCAGATGATGCTCGGAAATATTCAGGCTTCATCGGATATAAAGGGTTTGGGCGATTTGGTAAAGAAATCATTTTCTTCAAAGGCAACAGGTGAAACTGCTGTAAAGCCTAAATACAGCGGTGTCGGACAGCTTGTTCTTGAACCTACATATAAGCACATCATTCTTCAGGACCTTGCTGAATGGGGCGGAAGTATGGTGATTGATGATGGTCTTTTCCTTGCCTGCGAATCAACTGTTGATATGAAAGTGGTTGCAAGAACAAATCTTTCATCAGCACTTGCCGGCGGTGAAGGATTATTCAACACCTGCTTTACAGGAAAAGGCGTTGTAGCACTTGAAAGCAAAATTCCATATGATGAACTTATTGTATTTGACCTTGAAAATGACTGCATAAAGATTGATGGAAACATGGCTGTAGCATGGTCGAATTCTCTCCAGTTCACAGTTGAAAAAACAACAAAATCAATAGTTGGTTCAGTTGCGTCAGGTGAAGGTCTTGTAAATGTATATAAGGGAACAGGCAGAATACTTGTTGCACCTGTATGCTGATAAGCGGATATTAGAACTTGTTCTCATAGACGATTTAAGAGCAAATGAGAGTGAGAAATATA
>JBJEQS010000256.1:0-8973 GCA_051881875.1 Oscillospiraceae bacterium | reverse complement strand
TGAGCCATGAATTTGCATCATTAGGTCCCCATATTGCAACGAGAGTTACACGACCATCTGACTGAGGATTTTTATTCCAGTCCATAGCCGCCTGGAATATTGCCTTATACTTTGCAGCCTGTTCCTCATATGAATACTTGCCGTTTTCAACACTTATATCAAGCTCAGTAACCTGAACATCACAGCCGATTGAAAGATACTTCTTCATAGCTTCAATATATGAATCAGTACCGGCAAAGCCTGTTGCATTTGCAGGAACGTGTGACTGCATACCTACACCGTCAAGCAGACCTTTCTCATAAAGTGATCTACACATATTATAAATACAGTCACGCTTGTGGTCCCAGTATTCATTGTAATCGTTGTAGTAAAGGTCACAGCCCTCAGGAGCGTATTTTCTTGCATATGTGAAAGCCTTTTCAACGAAGCTGTTGTCACCGTAAACCTGAACCCATGGAGATTTTCCATCACCATATCCTGGCTCTCTTGAACCGCCGTTGTTGGCTGTGCGGTTTGAGTCATCTGATACACATTCATTAGCTACATCATATGCGTAGAGATTAAGAGATGGATACTGAGTTTCGATAGCGGCAAACATATTCTTTATGTAGCTTTCCATTCTCTGGTCCATAACAGATGATGAAACCCAGTTTCCGCCGTCCTGGAAATTATCCTTGAAGAACCACTGCGGAGTCTGGCTGTGCCATACAAGAGTATGGCCTCTTACTGCTATATTGTTCTTAATACAGAAATCGAATATTGCGGCCGCACTGTCAAGCTTTACACCGATATTTGTACCGCTGCACTGTGCCTGATTAAGAGTAGCATCAGGCTTTGTTTCATTTTCACATTCAATGCTGTTGTAATCCTTTATGATATTTGCTGTAATAGCTGAATTCTTAACAGTACCGCCGTTAAGGATATTGCCCACTCTGAAATAGTTTGCAAATTCATCTTTTAATCCAAGATTACTTGAGGCAGCTTCAACAACATAATTATGCTCCTTTGCATTTGCAGTAACATTGAAAGCATCAAAATAGAAATCAGCAGTGCTGTCTGTTGTAAGCTTAACTGTTATATCAACTGCACCATCCGGAGCGGAGAAATTAGTATTAATTTCTGTCCACTCACCGGATTTTACAGTTTTTGAGGAGATTTGCTGAGTTTCATATGTAATTCCATCAGCACAAAGATATGATATACTCAGCACGAAATTTTCGGGATTGTCTTGATTATGATAAACATAAAGGCTGCAATTGTAATCAACCCCGCCTGCGAGGTAGAAGCCTTTATTTGATTCCGCACCGTCTTCAGCGGAAATTCTGTCTGTAATATGCATACTTCTCAAACCGCTGTAAGCAATATCGCTTGACGGTGTAAGTGTTGAATAGTCTGAAGTACTGTACCAACCGTCATAGTTAACATCAAACGAGTCAGATACAACATTTATTTCAGCACTGGTGTATTCAGGCTGTGAGGGGAAAAGTGCCATAACTCCCATAGTCAGAGTTACAGAAGTAATTGCGGCACATATTTTTGAAAGTCGCATAAAAAATCCTCCTTATCAATATACATAAAATTTATTTATAAAACCACACATACATATCGTTTATTAAATTATAGCAGATAATTGTCAAAAATAATACAAGTTTTATATTCATATTAGTAATTTCATTTTCATATTTTTATTTATAAGCAATAAAAAATCAATTAAACGTTCATTATTATTGTGCAATACAATAATAGCATATCCGGCAAACATTTTCAACGCATATTTTGCAGATTAAGTGGACAAAATGAATAATATCAGTTAAAAAGCAGAAATATTATTACATCATTTTTTCCATAAGCTGTTCAAATGTAATTCCATACTGATATGCAATATCATGTGCAAAACTTTTTCCATTTGGCTTTTCATAGCTTATACGGAATGTATTTTCTCCGTCACGCTTGCCCATAACAACACTTGCAGCACCGCATACAGCTTTTTCATCAGCAAATTTATCTGTATTTTCAGCAAGCTCATGCATATGAGTATTGAAACAGGTCCTCGCACCAAGACAGCAAAGATATTTTACAACATCTTCGGCAATATATAATGATTCTGTATGACTTGTAGTTGCAAACGATTCATTCAGAAGCAGCAGACTTTCTGAGGTAGCTGTTTCACATATTTTACTGAACCTGTCTGCCTCCTCGCCCAGTCTGCCGAGAGTAACAGTCTGATTTTCATCTGCCGGAAAATGTGTATATATTCCATCGCATATGCGAATTTTACCATTGCTGCATGGAACAAATACTCCATGCTGAAACATCAGAAATGCAAGTCCTGTTCCCTGAGTGAGAATTGTTTTTCCGCCTTGGTTAGGGCCTGTCATTATAAGTATATTTTCAGATTTTGTAAATTTCAGGTCATTGCATACTATATCATTTTTAACAGTTCCCTCAAGATAACACATTGCAAGCTTGATATTATATAAATCCGAAATAAATGTATCGCCGTCTGAAAAATCAGGAATACAGCATGGAAGCCCCTTTGACATAAGCTTATTTTCAAGTTCAATAAAACGGATATAGAAAAGCAGTTCATCACCGCATTTTGCAAGAGCAGTACCGCTAAGATGAGTATATCTTTTAAGAACCTTGTAAAGCTTTCTGGTAACATTCGGCAGCATTTGCTCTATAATACGTGTGAGATTGTTCATAAGAGGATTTTCTTCATCTGATATTCTTTTCTGATGCGTCATCATGGTAAAAAGTTCAATATCAGAATCATCAGGATTTTTCTTTTTATGAAACTGAAAAAATCTCTCAAGTAATCCTTTTTCACCGAACTGATATTTATTCATTGAAATAATTCCGACTTCTGCCGGATAGAATTCGCTGTCAAAATTTACTCCCAAGGTCATGCTCTGAATTCCGTCAACATCATCACCAAGAAATTCAATATCCTTTGCAAGCTCAGAAAATCCGCTTTCTGTGTATATAGTATCAACATACTCCGCAAGCTTTCGCATACCATCTGATGAAAAACTTATTTCTTTGAATATTTCCTGCATCTGTGAAACTGAATTTACATAATTCTGTAAAGAACGCAGATAACCTATAAGTTCCCATATACTTGATTTATCATATATGCTGTTTCCGTTGTCTATGTTATAGAACTGCATTACGCTGAAAATCTCATAAAGCTTGTTGAGTATTTCAGGAAAGTTTTTCAAATCATTATATATCGCCTGACGGTACTCAATAATTTCCCTTCTTACCGGCATACGGCATAATATAGCTTTCAATCGGCTCTTTTCAGAACTGTTTTCAGAAAGATGTTCCGCAAGAAAATTTATAGATAAATCATTTTCAGTATTGCTGTTAAGAATAAAATACTCATTGTATTCCTCAGGAAACAGCAGACTGAATGTCGTTATGTTGTCTTTCATATTTTCTCCTTGTATATCATTTTCCGGATTTGTCCATTATAGCTTTGACATCATCAATTCTGTTCATAAATGCATCAACAACATCTGAATCGAAATCCTTTTCTCTGCCGTCATTAATTATATCAATACATTTTTCAAATGGCATAGCATCTCTGTAGCATCTCCTTGCTGAAACCGCATCAAATACATCAGCCACAGCCATAATTCTTGCACACAGAGGAATATCTTTTCCGCTTATGCCTGATGGATAACCTTTTCCATTCCATTTTTCATGGTGATACATTGCAACCTGATATGCCATTTCCTCAAATTCCTCGTCAAAAAGATGTCCGAATGTATCCTTTATAATCTTTCCGCCAATCTCAGGGTGACTTTTCATAGTCTGATATTCTTCATCTGTAAGCTTTCCGGGTTTCTGCAATATGACATCAGGAATACCTATTTTTCCTATATCATGCATAGGAGCAGCTTTTTTGAGATTTTCCATATAATCTCTTGTGATAATATCATGATATTTTTTATTTTTTCTCAGTTCCCTTGCAATGATTTCAACATACATCGAGGTTCTGCGGATATGACCTCCGGTACTGTTATCCTTATTTTCAACCAGAGTTGCAAATCCCATAACCATTTCTTCATGATATGTTTTTAATTCCTTTACAGTAGGGTTTTCCATTACAAGATAAACGCTTACTATAGTAAGTGTAACTGCAAGAGATGTCATAAGAATCTCATTAAATATACTCTGTATGATTACAATAGCTATTACAGCAGCAAGACACATACTGACGCTTGTTTTCTTCCTTTTTTCAATATAAAGACTTTTGCTCTGAAATAAAATTATAGTAAAAATACTATACAGACTTGCACATATAAAACACGCATATACCGAAATACCTTTTGAATAGTCAGTATATTCCCCCTGAACATATGTAATATTATTCATATTAAAAAGCGTTACTGCAATTGATATAATCGAAGGCAGACGACAGAGAAAATTCAGCTTTTTACCTTTTTTTCTGGTCACTGTTGAATTAATCCAGTACATAAAGTGTTCACATATAAATATCTGATACATTACAAGGAATATGGCATGGGCTATATCATTTACAATATTTGTGACTTCGGAAATATGATTTACAGTATATGCAGTAATACCATCAAAGAGTATGCATATCTCACTGATTATAAATAATCTGTCAAAATCACGATTGCACATTGATTTCCCTGATTTTTCATTGAGTGTATTTCCATCTTTGATGAACAGATAGCCTATGTAAAAAAGCAGTATAAGACAGGCAATCTGTAATTTGCAGGTGCGAATAATTTCCATGTTTATTCTCCTTCTCTTTTTAAAGTATAAAATTCATTACATATTATATTTTATAACTTATAGCATATTTAGTCAAGATTATTTCCGAAATTATCGGCATTTTTAAGAAAAACTGTTTAAAATTTAACATAATTCCATCAAATTCACATTATAAAAGAACAACTCCGAGATTATATAATATCCCGGAGTTGCTTGTTATCTGTTAACACAGCATTTATATCAAAAGAACAACTATTTTGATGAAATTTCAGTAATAATTTTATTTATAAGCTTGCCGTCTGCTTTTCCTTTAAGGTCTGCCATTATGGTTTTCATATAAACGCCCTTATTTCCCGAAGCGATAAGCTCACCAAATTTTTGTGATATATATGGTCTGAGTTCATCTTCTGTCATCTGCTTAGGTGCATATCCGCTGATAACTTCATATTTATACTTGTATTCCTCAAGCTGCTGTACCGCTTCTGCCGGACAGGTGTCAACTTGTTCCTTAGCAATTTTGAGTTCCTTGAGTATAACAGAATCAACAAGTTCATCTGTTATATTATCTCTTGTACCACCATCAATAGCAGCCTTTTTTACCGCTGCAATAAGTGTCTGGACAGCTTCCTTGCGGAGTGTATCCTTTGCTTTCATAGCATCTTTAAGACCATTCTGCAATTCTGAAAAATTCATTTTCAATTACCTCCTGAGTAAATTATATTTAAATTATATACAGCAAATCTCTTATATTGCATCAATCATATTTGATATGTACTGCAATATAATAAGAGCATCTACCATATTCACCTTGCCGTCATCATTCAAATCGCCCTTTTCAATATCTTTTTCCATGCTTTCGACAACCATCATTGAAACAAGTAATGCATCATATGATGTTATGCTTCCATCACCATCAACATCGCCTTTAATTATTTCAGGCTGCTGACTTTCAGACGGTATATATTCATCTTCAAGCGGAACAGATACATTATAAAAAAGCTGAGTCCAGTAAAATTCATAATCACTGCCTGGAGAATACACCATTCCAACTCCGATACAATTGAATTTTTCATTCAGTATGTTTTCACGATGACCATCTGATTCCATCCAGCTCTCAACAACATCTTCCGGAGTCGAATAACCGGCAGCGATATTCTCACCTGCTGCGGAATAACTTATTCCATATGAACTGATAATTTTCAATCCCGATGTTCCATCAGGTCTTGTATGAGAGAGAACCTGTGTAAGTTCTTCCGAACGTTCTTCTGCAAGCGTATTAAGCAGCGGAGCAGTTTTCAGCGGTGATAATCCGTTTGCTTCACGCTGTTTATTGACCAGTATTATAACCTGCTCAGCATATTCTGAAAAATCATCTTCTGCATATAATGTATCACATTTAACAAAGGTATCTGAAGTATCATTCCTGTTTTCAAAACAACACAAGGCAGCGGAAATTATAAAAGCCATAAGAAATGCCGTCAATCTTTTCATAAATTACACTCCTTTTCAGACAACTAATTATAGTTAAATTGTAACACTTTTATCACTTAAAGTCAACAGAAATTTATAACTTGTTTTCAAAATAAAAACATCATAATATAAAAATTGACAGCATAACAGAAATGTTATACTGTCATAAATATAAAAAAACTATAGATTAGTTCACATCCTTTCCATTATTATAGATTTGGCTGATTTGCCTTTTACCTGAGATGGCTGATTTCCCTTGGTCAAGGCTATAAGATACGATAATTCTGAATTGGCTGATTATTCAGAACTCAACCTACAATAATTATAATACCATTAAAGGCAGATTTTTTCAACTTATTTTTTGCAGAAAAGGTAGACAAAATGAATAATCTTGTCTTGCTTTTTTTTATTTTAATGTTATAATTATAATAACAGGATTTATAATTGCAGGCATAATATCATACTGTCTGAAAGGATTGAATTGACATGAACGGAAAAAGATTGCTTATTGCAGTAGTTACAGCACAGGCTTCAGAAAATGAACAGAAACAGATTTTAAAGGGAATTATAGGACAGGCTCAGCAGCTTGATATAAATGTTGCAGTAATTTCAAATATATACAATACATCACAGTATAATAAGGAAATAGCTCTTGAAAACAGTATTTATAATCTTATAGATTCAACAGAAATTGATGGCATTATTTTCACCGAGGAATCTTTTTTTGACATTGAAGTAAAAGAAAAAATATTCAGAAAAATTGCTGAAAAAAATGTACCTATTATTATAGTCGGTGATGAGAGAGAGGGCTTTGATACTATAAATACAAATGTAAAAGATGATTTATATGATATAACAAATCATCTTATAGAAATACATAAGCTCAGAAATATCCATTTTCTTACAGGATATAAACAGCTTCCAACCTCACATGAAAGAGTTGAGGGATACAGAAAGGCTCTTGAAGACCATGGTATACCTTTTGATAAAAACAAGGTGTTTTTTGGCGATTTCTGGTATAATTCAGGAAAAAATCTTGCAGACAGGTATATAAAAAAGGAACTGGAGATGCCTCAGGCTGTTGTATGTGCAAATGATTATATGGCATATGCCATGTGCGACCAGTTTGTAAAATCCGGTGTGCGAATTCCGGAGGATATTATGATTATGGGATATGAGTATGTAGGAAACAGAATGTATCATTCCCCGATACTTACAACATATTACCGAAACCGAAAGGGACTGGGTGAAAAGGCTGTACGCATACTATATAACAAAATCACAGGAAATTCAATAGATACCGATATATCTCTTAAAGGAAAACTTGTTCTTGGAAACAGCTGTAAATGTGGAGTAAAAACTGAACAGCTTAACTGTGAACTTGTGGAAAAGAGAAATGAAGAAGATTATAATAAAATGAATGTTATAGGAGGATTTGAATATAAGCTTACGCTTGCACGTTCGCTTCCGGAATACTTATCTGTACTTATGAATTTTCATTATTTTATAAGAAATGCAGCCGGCATATATCTCTGTCTTTATGATGACATATTCCGCTTTGGTAATTCGGATAAACTCTCATCAGACAATATGCACTGCTATGCTGTAAATGATTATGCGGAAGTTCCGGGCAGGAACAATATATTTATGAATAAACATACACTGATACCTGCTTTTCTTAAAAATCTGAGCAAACCGGCAGCATTTTATTTCAGTCCGATATTTTTCGGTGAAAAGGTATTTGGATATATTATATTAATATATGATGTTCCGGACGGCTATGATTATATATTAAAAAGCTGGATAAGAGCAGCAGCCAACGCACTTGAATTCCTGCGTATGAAAAATGATATAAATTATCTTATAGAATGTCATAATGTTTCCGATTTTTATGATTCTGTAACAGGTCTTTATAATGAAAAAGGGTTTGAGGATAATGTGAGAGCTGCTGTATCGCATAATGACAGAAATTTTATAATGCTTATACTGAAAACAGAAATTTTTATAAATGAATTCAGCATAAATAATCAGAAAATAAAAATAGATATTTTATATGAAATATCAGAAGTACTTAAAAATCTTGCAAAAAGCAAAGGTGATTTATGTGCCAAGATAAATGATAATACATATGCTTTTATAAGCTTTGGGGATTATGGTAAAATGCATGAAAATCTGCTGACTGACAAGATAAGTACTAATCTGCTTCATCAGCCATTGTATATGAAAGAATTCGGCATAGATTCCTTTGTATGTTCCGCTGTATCTGGTGCTTCATCTGATTTTGATTATAAGTCCGTTATGAAGATACTGCAAAATGATATAAATAAGCAAATAAACAAAAAATCTGAAAAATATTCTCTGCCAAATTATATTGAATTTACAGACCTGAGAAATCAGATATACATAAATCCGGAAAAAGTTTATACGCTTTCAGAAGTATGTCATAAGCTGTGCTTCAGTTCGGGGTATTTCAGAGCGATATATAAGGAATATTTTGATATAAGCTATCATCAGGATATTATCAAAAGTAAAATATCCCTTGCAAAATATCTGCTTAATTATACAAATCTCAGTGTATCTGCAATTGCTCAGAAATGCGGATATGATGATGAAAAATATTTTATGCGTCAGTTCAAGAAAATAACAGAATATACGCCTAATCAATACAGAAGCATGATGTAAGTTAATGTGAGTTCGATAAAAAAGAAAAAGTTTTGGTCAAGCTTTTTCAAAAGCTTGCGGTTTCCAAAGGCA
>JBJEQS010000255.1:0-9006 GCA_051881875.1 Oscillospiraceae bacterium | reverse complement strand
GTGTGGGGGCGGCAGCCCCCGCCCTAAATGGCGTTCAAAAAAGTTTTTTGTCAAGCTTTTTCCAAAAAAAGCTTGGGCGGCTGAAAGCCGCCTGACGAAATTCCCACATACAAAGATAATTAATCGAATTCATATGAATTTGATGAAAATAAAGATTAATAAATCTGTTGAATAATGAAATGGAGAAGATTAATATGAGATTCAGAAAAATGGCAGTTATTTTATCATGTTCATTATTAGTATTATGTTCATGCGGACAGAAAGAAGTGGAAATAGGCTCGGCAACTGATACAGATGTAAGCGAAACAATCATGAAACCTGTTGTAACACAGCCGGCAGATGAGCTTGTGACAGATACTGCAAACTCAGCGGAGGAAGAAAAGCAGAATGATGAATCAGCAGAAGGACTTGTACAGGCAGTAAATAAAGTAACATCAGAAGTTGAATGGGCAGCACTTGACAGAATAACGGATAATGAAATAGCACAGGAATTTTTCAAGCTTAATCTGGAAAATCCGGAGTATAAGGATATAGTAATCATGCAGTGTCCTATGAGTGCTGTTTTAGCCGAAATGATAATAATAGAAACGGATAACGTGGACGGAGCGAAAGCAGACCTTGAAGCGAGAAAGGATAAGCTTATCAACGTTGACGCATTTTATCCGAATGCGGTAGAAATAGCGGAGAATTCAATAGTAGGCACATACAATAATATAGTATACTTCATAGCGGCTGAAAATGCAGAAGCAAGTGAAGAAATTCTCAGAGCAGAATTGGAAAAAATGGGATATTAATTCAATCACAAATACCAACATAGTTTTCAACATAATGTTGAAAACTATGTTGAAAACTATGTTGAAAACACAGTATATGGTATTCGGAGAGGATAGTTTTCCACAGGTTTTCAACATATTGTTGAAAACTATGTTGAAAACTCGAAAATATTCAACATATAGATGTTGAAAGATGTGATAATGTGGAAATGCTAATACAATATTTCCGAGAGGTAAAAATCAATAAAAAAGAGCGTTGAGGCGTAACATTTTTGACTAATTTTATAAATCCGACAAGCACTTTATTTCAGCACCTTTATAGTAATGCATAAGGATTTCATCATAGGAAAAGCCCTGTTCAGCCATAGCATCAGCACCATACTGGCTCATTCCCACGCCATGCCCATAGCCTTTTGTAGTAATGGTATAAATACCGTTATCATAGGAAATGTCAAAAGCCGCAGAACGCAGGGAGAGGATATTCCTAAGGTCAGTACCAGAAATATTAATATCGCCGGCATTAAGGCTTATAACCGTATCAGAAGCGGTTCTTTTTTTTATGTCGAGCCATTTGGATTTGTCCTCCGGGAGAGTAATATCAGGGTAAGCGTCTTTCAGACGTTCGGATATTTCATCGGTAGTGAATGTGTATTCATGTGTATATTGAGGAGATTGCTTATCATAATTGCTGTCGGTGGGAGAAAGATATGAAATATCCATTCCGAAAATATTTTCAGCACTTTCCGTTCTGCCCGATGACATTGAATGGAAAGCGGCAACAATAGGCTTATCCTCATAGACAAGGATTTCATTAATTACGGAATCGACAGCATTGGAAATTTTGGTATAATATTCATCGAAATTATCGCCGAAATATTCCTCAGCCTGTTCTTTTGAGATAAATCCCTGATATTTTGAAGCATCATCGGATATGTAAGCCCCCATGAGTTCAGGAGTAGGGGAAGCGAGTTCGATTTCACGCTGTCTTACGGCATATGTGTGAGCCGCAACAGCCTGAGCCTTGAGTGCTTCAATATTGAAAGAAGCAGGCATTTCAGCACAAACAGCACCGATAACATAATCCCTGTCGGACATTTCGGATATTTCGCCGGATTGAGTATTGAGGACAAGGAATGTGTCGCTCTGCGGCAAATCCTGCACAGGAGCAGTAATTTCAGTGGTTATGGTTTCTTCAGCGGAATCAGATGGTATATACTCTGATGATGATTTGAAAGATACGGCAGGGATAGAAACCATAAGCAGAGCAAAAATTGCAGTGATATAGATATAATTTTTCATTGTATTTCCTCCATGCGGCGAGTCGCCGCCGCCACTTTTTAGTCAATGTTTTTCTTTGAGGGGGTCAATTTTATATGTCTTACCGGGCAAGATAAGGGTATTACACATAAAAATTTTAAGATAAAGAATAAGGGAACTTTCTTATTTTTTGTAGGGACGACCACTGGTCGCCTGTTGTGGTCTTATGGGAATTTCGAGCGGGCGACCAATGGTCGCCCCTACAAAATAAACCATTGAATTGACGTTCATTTAATATCAATATAAATATATTCATCATAATGCAGGAATATGATAGAAAAAAGAAAGAGCCGCCATGAATTAACATGACAGCTCTTTTATATTATGGAACGTAAATTTATCGAATAAATTAGTTCATGATAGTCTTATCAGTTTCCTTGTCAAAGAGATGAATCTTCATCGGGTCAAGGCAAACCTGAATTGAATCCATTGCCTTAGCAGTTGAAGATGGGTCAACTCTTGCAGTGAGGCTGTTTCCTTCACAGTTGAGGTAGAGATAAATTTCAGCACCCATAAGTTCTGTGATTTCAACAGTACAGTCAACAATACCGGTAGTAGCAGCAGCAAGGTCTTCAGGAGTATCAGAAATATTTTCAGGACGGATACCCATGATAACTTCCTTGTTTACATAGTTGTTGAGGTTGCTGTTAACCTTGATGTCAGGGATTTCAACCTGATACTTAACGCCCTTCTGAGTTCTTGAATCTTCTGAACCGAATTCAACATAGAATTTGCCGTTGATATTGCGGAGAACAGAGTCAACGAAGTTCATCTGAGGAGAACCGAGGAAGCCGGCAACGAATCTGTTGATAGGCATATCGTAAAGGTTCTGAGGAGTATCAACCTGCTGGATAACGCCGTCTTTCATAACAACGATTCTGTCGCCCATAGTCATAGCTTCAGTCTGGTCATGAGTAACGTAAATGAAAGTTGTACCGAGTTTCTGATGAAGCTTGGAAATTTCAGTTCTCATCTGAGCTCTGAGCTTGGCGTCGAGGTTTGAGAGAGGTTCGTCAAGGAGGAATACCTTAGGAGAACGAACGATAGCACGACCGAGAGCCACACGCTGACGCTGACCGCCAGACATAGCCTTAGGCTTTCTGTCGAGGAGATGTGAAAGGTCAAGAATCTTAGCAGCTTCTTCAACCTTTCTCTGAATTTCTTCCTTAGGAACTTTTCTGAGTTTAAGGCCGAAAGCCATATTTTCAAAAACAGTCATATGAGGATAGAGAGCGTAGTTCTGGAAAACCATAGCGATATCTCTGTCCTTAGGAGCTATATCATTAACGAGTTTGTCGCCGATATAAAGCTCACCCTCGGAGATTTCTTCAAGACCTGCAATCATACGGAGAGTAGTAGACTTACCGCAGCCTGAAGGACCAACGAGAATGATAAATTCCTTATCTCTGATTTCGAGATTTACGTCATTAACGGCAACGAAACCGTTATCATATTTTTTGTAGATATTACGTAAAGATAAACCTGCCATTTTTTCTGGCCTCCTGTATTTCTATAGAATATTCTGCTGTATTGAAATAATTAAAAAATAACTTCTTTCAGCATAAAAATAATTTATACTAATATAATAACAAATTTCATATATAAATTTCAAGTCACTAAATACCCAAACTTATAAATTGTTGTTTATTAAATATGCCCAAAAATCTGATGAAACCTTGCTTAACACATCATCGAAAGAAGGAGTTTTCAACAGGTTTTCAACATCGTTGTGCATAAGTTCCAAATATTCGCCGAACCGCAGTTCTGCGTTGATTGGGAGATTACCCATCTGAATCCTTGCAAGGTTTTCAACAGAGTTTTCAACAGATGCGAACATACGTTTTATCTGATGAAATTTTCCCTCGTGCAGTTCGATAACCGCACATTCTGCGTGGTTTGGCACACCACATACACGAGCCGGAAGACATCTTTCATTATTTTCGAGAATGATGCCGTCAGCGAAAGCGGCTTCATAAGCCGTGGAATATGGTTGTGCAAGTTTAACAAAATAATATTTGGGGATATGTTTTTTGGGGGAAAGGATTTTATGTGCAAGGTCGCCGTCATTTGTAAGGAAAACGAAACCTGTTGTATCCTTGTCAAGTCTGCCGGCAGGAAAGATGTCTTTTCTTTTGCGGAGATTTTCCGGCAGGAGAGAAAGAACGGTCGGGGAATCGCCGTCCTTTGTGGAGCATACAACGCCTCTGGGCTTGTTGAGCATAATATAGATGTGTTTGCGGTAGGATATTTCCTCTCCGAGAACGGTAACAATATCGGTTTCGGGATTAATTTTCAAATCGCAGGAGTGAACGGATTTTCCATTGAGAGTGACCTTGCTCCAGTAGATAAGCTTTTTGACATCGGAACGAGGTCTTCCTGTCTGATTTGAAATAAATCTGTCGAGTCTTAATTTTTCCATACAATCACCATAAATCAGCAGTCATATTTTCTCACACGGTATTCAATGCCCATGCTTTCGGCACGTTTGCGACCGAGTTCGATTTCCTCCGGAGAGATGACATCAACAACGGAGAAGATGACACGAGGGATATATTTTTTACATTCGGCGGCAAATCTGAGCATAGCGTCATAAGAGCCTTTTCCGAAAGATGGTCTTGTAACATCGAGATAAGCATCTTCTGAGCCTGCATTAAGGCTTATAGAGATAATATCAATGCAGTCCTGAAGCATTGAAGCGGTAGGTCTGCCATGAATCAAATCGGAAAGACCGTTTGTATTAAGTCTTATCGGAGGGGCATTATGATTTTTCAGCCAGCGGCAAACATCGGTAAGAACATCAATTCTTTCGAGTGGTTCACCGTATCCGCAGAAGACAATTTCATTGTACTGTGAGAGGTCATGCTTTGAGAAATCAGCAATAATCTCATCATATGACGGTTCATGGTCGAGCCATAAGCTGTCAGAGCCATAAGCACCGTCAGCATTGTTTCTTATGCAGAAAGTGCAGTTACAGGGGCATTTGTTGGTAATATTGACATAAAGGTTATTACCGACCTTATAGAGTATAGTAGTCATGTTTTTAATATCTCCTTATTTATGAAAAAAATACTGAAAAAACATAGATGTTTTTACTTATTAAACGTGAGTTCGATGGTTTATTTCTGTAGGGGCGACCACTGGTCGCCCGTTGCAGTTTTATGGGAATTTCGGGCGGGCGACCATTGGTCGCCCATATATAAAGAATTACATATATTATTTCTATAATTCGCCTTTTAATTTCATGTTTCTAAATTCTTCATAATAACTTTTAACTCTGCTGCAATATTTGTTATTTTTGGTATTTGAACCAAAGATTTTATATAAACCTGAACGAATTTGATTTGTTGTCATATTAGAACAAAGAGATTTTAAAATAAAGTCAGAAACACCTGCAACATAATTTTTAGGAATATTTTTAGAAATAATGTTTTCTATGTATTTTTTCAGTTGTTTTTTTTGACTGTTTGTCATTGAAGATTTTATTTTTATTGGTGGTTTTTTGTTAATTTTAATCGGAATAGATGAGTCAGTCTGTTCAATATCTTCAGTTTCTTCTTCAAGAAACTGTTCAGTGTCAACACTTACTATCTGAGTTTTAGTTTCAGGATTAATGATATTATATATACATGAATCGAAAATCATTTCTATCTCGTTATTCACAGCCTTTATAACTGGTATAATAGAGGTATAGCCTTTATCCTTTGAGATAACTGCAATTCTTTTTATATTGGGGTTTGAGGCAATATATCCTGCATATGCAGAAACCATGAAATCTAAAGCATTTTTCCCTGTTTCATCAAGTTCAAAGTATTTTATTATTACTCCTGATTGTTCATAAATGCTAATAATATCTTTTATTATATTAATATCTTGAGAATAGAAAATAATAATTTCATCATTTGGTTGTAAGTTTCCAATTCCATAAAGACCTTTATAAGATACATTTTCGTAATCAATAAGATAAACTGAATTATCCATAGTACAAACCTCCTTTTTCTATATATAATTCAGGACGGAATTGAGAAAAATCCGTCCTGATAAAATATTTATCCGATTGGTTACTGATTACTTTGCGGACTTTGCAGAACCCTTGAATAATTTCTTTACAGCATCAGTCTTGTTATATTCTCTGATATAGAAGAATACAGTTGCGGCAAGACCGATTATGCAGAGGATAATACCGAGTTTCAGACCCTTGGGGAAGAAAGTCATCTTGATAGTATGAGTACCCGGAGTAAGCGGAATACCGATAAGAGCATCAGCAATTACAACGGTATCAACCTTTTTACCATCGACCTTTACAGTCCAGCCGGGTTCATCAGGAATAGTAGTCATAAGAATCTGACCGTCCTTGGCGGTAACATTGCCTTCAATCACAGTATCCTTGAATTTTGTTATATTCATAGCACCTTCCTGAAGCTTGGTGAGTGAGCTGCGTACAGCATCTCTGTCAAGCTGATAGAACCACTGGTCTTTCATGAAAGCGTATTCATTGGCGATGGTACAGATGAGAGAGAACTGCTGACCTGCATTGAAATCGCCGATTTTCTGGATAGCATAGTACTGAGTTTCAAAGAAGTAGTTGAGGAATTCATGGCCTGTATAGCTCTGGGTTTCCTCATCGAAATTTGTGCTGAGCCAGAGATTAACTTTCTTTTCGCTTGATGAAGGGAAAAAGAGGTACATAGGGTCATCTTCAGGGGAAGTGATATAGAATTCGAGAGTTGAGTCCATATTTTCAGTAGCCATATATTTTGTCTGATTGCCTGCGTCAGCAGTTGTGACGTTTTTATACTTGAGGTCATCAGGCATAACTCTCTTGAAATATTCATATCTTTCGCCTGTAACAGCACTGAGGAGATTGTTCTGATTTTCAAAAGGATTTTCAGAATTTACATAGACATTGAGAACATCATCATCTACCATGTAAGCGAGAGGGAGGGCATAATCGTTCTCATAGATGGTGATATTTCCGCTTGTAAGAACCTTGTTGTCAGCATATGCGGAATCAATCTTGTTATCCTTGTCATAGATATATTTGATGCCGAGAAGTCCGTCAGTAATTTCGGTAGCACCGTTGTATCTTGTATAATGACCTCTGTTTGAGTAGCCAAGACTTCCGAGGAAAGAGATGATTTTAGCATTCATGACAGAGCTTGAATGGCTTACACCCTTGATGTTCAGTGCGAGGTTATCGTTTACGCATCTTGTGAAAGTCTTTTCAGACCTGTAGAAAGGAGTCTGGTCATACTGTTCAAGAGCCTCTGAAGCGGCACGTCCGTCACTGATGAAATCAATATAAGCCTGACGCTTGCTGTAAGTAACATCAGCATCAATATCCTTGATAGTTTCAATGCCGCTTATTACCAGCTCACCGCTTACGAGGATAAGCATGGCAACAGGAACAGCCTTTGAGTTCGGGGAATTCTTATAGCTGTAAACCATGTAAGCAAAGAGAGCAACGCAGGCAGCGGTGAACCATATTGAAGTAAGGATATCAATATTTTCGTATTCCTTGGTTTCGGCATACATGAGGTACAGAAGAATACCGGCAAAAGTGCCGCCGATACTGCTTGCCTTTATGCCGCCGATATTTTCAAATGCGACAGCCGCCATTGTAACGAGTATGAATGAGAAGATGAAAGAATATCTGTAAGGGAGCCAGTTAGGAACCTGACCTCCATGCCAGAGCATATCAATCGGCTTGATATACATGCTGAAGAAAAGAACAGCGAGAAGAAGTGCCATACCGCATTTTTTCTTTGCAGCAATCTTGTCGTTTGTGAAAAACAGCGGAACGAGAAGAATAGTAAGAGTACCGCAGTATATTTCAGGAAGACCCTCATTTCTTACAGTATCATAGCTTGATGGCAGGAGCTTTGAGAGAAGGTCGAGTGACTGGAACTGATATTTGAGAGAATAGTCCGGAGTTGTGAATTCAAATTTACCAAGTTTCAGAGAATAGTAAACAGGGAGAATCATAATGCTTGCAATCATAGCGGAAATAATTGCAGCGATGCCGAAATGCAGGAGTGATTTGCAGAAGCCGGCAATTCCTTCATGTTTCTTTGCGACGAATATTGTGTAGTAAAGGAAGTAGATAACGGAGAATATAGCGAGCATAAAGCCGATATAGAAGTTAGCAAAGAACATTATAGCTGCCGGGATAATAAAGTTTATTTTCTTTCCCTCATCGACAATTTTTTCGATGCCCAGAACCATAAGCGGCATGAAAACAAGACCATCGAGCCACATAGGGTCCATAAGCTGAATAACAGCGTAGGCACAGAGTGAAAAGAGTGTGGAGAATACGACTGAATTAAGAGGTTTTACATTATGTGATTTACGCAGATAGTAACTGAATGTTACACCGGTTGAACCGAGTTTTGCAAGCTGCATGATGAGAAGGCTGCCGAGAAGCATTTTCTGAGGCAGGAGCATTACAATCAGAGTGAAAGGGCTTGCAAGATAGTATCCTATGATACCCATAAATTCGCCGGAGAGGTTTCTTGACCAGCTGTAGAGCAGACTGCCGTCACCCCAGAAGGCTTTTCGTGCATATTCAAAGTAGTAGACGTACTGACCGTTAAGGTCGAGAACAAGAACGCAGTTGTCGCCGAAAGGATAGAACTTGAAAAGGGCATAAGTGATGTACATGATGACTACAGGGATAAAGAAAGCGATGAAAGAGTATCTGTGGTTATAAGCCCATTGTCTGAAATTGAACTTTCCCTTGGAGCTGACAGCGTTGTCAGGTGTTTTAAGGTTACTCATTTTTTCCTCCTATAAAAAATTTTTTGATAAATGAAGTGGCAGAGCCAAACATACATAATATATTATACATCATATATTGTTTTTAATCAAGGCATTTGTGAAAAAATATTTGAAAAAAAAGTTTTTTGTCAAACTTTTGCGG
>JBJEQS010000254.1:0-2071 GCA_051881875.1 Oscillospiraceae bacterium | reverse complement strand
TTTTACTTGTTTAATTATAACACAACATGATATAAAAATAAATAGTAAAAATCATATTAATTTTAAAGCATAGTTTTGTATATTCGTTATATTATGTAATAAATTGTAAAATAAACAATATGGTAAAAATATATAATTTTAAACATCAAATAATAATAAAAACTGATTTTTCGGTAAATTTTTATGTATTTGAAAAATAGCCTTGCTTTTTTGTAAAAAAAATAGTACAATAGTATTTGATATGATTATACAGCCGAAAATAATTTCTGGCTTGAATAAACTGGAGGATTAATTGTTATGCCTAAATATGTATTTGTAACGGGCGGTGTTGTTTCCGGTCTTGGAAAAGGTATCACTGCTGCCTCTCTTGGAAGACTTCTCAAAGCAAGAGGCTACAAGGTAACTATTCAGAAATTCGACCCCTACATCAACGTTGACCCGGGTACTATGAGTCCTTATCAGCATGGTGAAGTATTCGTAACCGATGACGGTGCTGAAACTGACCTTGACCTCGGTCACTATGAAAGATTTGTTGACGAAAATCTTTCAGTTAATTCAAATGTTACAACAGGTAAAATCTACTGGACAGTTCTTAACAAGGAAAGACGAGGCGACTATCTCGGCGGTACTGTTCAGGTTATACCACATATTACCAATGAAATAAAGGAGCGTATCTATCGTGTCGGCAAGCAGACCGAAACCGATGTCGTCATTACCGAAATCGGCGGCACTGTCGGCGATATAGAAAGCACGCCGTTCCTTGAAGCAATACGTCAGTTTGTAACCGAAGTGGGCAGGGAAAATGCCATGTATATCCATGTTACACTGCTCCCGTTCATAGCAGGTTCAAATGAGCTGAAATCAAAGCCTACACAGCATTCTGTAAAGGAACTGCTCTCACTCGGTATACAGCCGAATATAATCGTATGCAGAACAGAACAGGAAATTCCAAAGGATATGGCTGAAAAGATAAGTCTTTTCTGCAATGTTCGCAAGGACGATATCATATCAAATATGACAGCTCCGTCACTCTATGAAGTACCTCTCATGCTTGAAGAAAATGGTCTTGCAAAGGCTGTGTGTCATCATCTCGGACTTGAGGACAGAACTCCTGACCTTACAGAGTGGGTTGATATGGTAAACAAGCAGAAAAATGCAAGCAAGACAGTTACAATAGGTCTTGTAGGAAAATATGTTGCACTTCCTGACGCATATCTTTCAGTTGCAGAAGCACTCCGTCACGGCGGTATTCCGAATTCTGCAAATGTTGAGATACTCTGGATAAATTCTGAAGAAATCAATGAAGCTACTGCCGCTGATATGCTTGGAAACTGTGACGGTATAATAGTACCGGGCGGATTTGGCGACAGAGGTATCGAGGGAATGATTGAGGCTATCAGATATGCAAGAGAAAACAAAGTTCCTCTCTTTGGAATATGTCTTGGTATGCAGATGGCAGTCGTTGAATTTGCAAGACACGTTGCAGGCATGGAAGATGCAAATTCAAGTGAATTCAAGAAGTGCGATTACAATGTAATTGATATTATGGAAGACCAGAAGGATATTACCGAAAAGGGCGGTACAATGCGTCTTGGACTTTATCCATGCAAGCTGGAGGAAAATTCAAAATCATTTGAAATATACGGCGAAAAGCTTATATATGAGCGTCACCGTCACCGCTGGGAATTCAACAATGCATTCAGAAAACAGCTCAGCGAAAAAGGACTTCTGCTTGCAGGTATGTCACCGGATTCAAGACTTGTTGAAATCGTTGAAATTCCTGACCACCCATGGTTTATTGGTGTACAGTTCCATCCGGAATTCAAATCAAGACCGAATAAGCCGCAGAAGCTTTTTGAAAGCTTTATAACAGCCGCAGTAAAATATATGGAAAGCAAATAATTTTTTATAATAAAAATATATGCCCCGACAGATTAAAATTCTGCGGGGTATTCATTTTTTATTAATAAATTCAGTTTTATTTTAATGTGAGTTCGATGGATTATTTTTGTAGGGGCGACCATTGGTCGCCCGTTATAGTTTACTGAAAATTTCATCAGGCGGCTGAAAG
>JBJEQS010000253.1:0-2072 GCA_051881875.1 Oscillospiraceae bacterium | reverse complement strand
GACACTTCTTATTTATCAAGAGTAATTGGAAATTAAAAGAAATTGATTTGCGTGGTTTTTTCGGCTGTCTACTTGACAGGGGGCACTTCAATTTCAAGCGGCGGCTTTGTTTTGCTGTAATCTGCTCTCAGGACACTATTTTTATAAAAAGTCATTAAAAGATACTAAAAAATCAAGGGCATTCCGATAATGGAAAGCCATTGATTTTTGCTTTTAATATTATATAATTTTCAGCTTTTATTGTTTAAAAATTGCTTTCATGTAGTTATACATCATAGGAACTACACAGCTGCCGTCATGACCGCCGCCCTGAATTAACTGCCATATGTGGTCAGTACCATTCTGGGTGAAAAGATTATGATATGATTCAGGATAATTTCCAACAACTCCATCATTAGTACCGCCTGTTATCATAAGAACATAAGGCTTATTTGTATCAATTCTGAATTCACTTTCCTCCATACAGCCCTTATGTGTCATAAATGCATCAGTAGTGGCAATTATACCCGGAGCAGGACAGGCAGCACCGATATATCCGAAAAGGTCAGGACGTGATACACCAATATACAGTGATTCACGACCGCCCATTGAGAAGCCGGCAATAGCAGTATTTTCTCTGCCTGTTGCAACAGAATAATTTTCTTCAATATACGGCATAAGACTGTCTGCAATATCATATACAAACGCATCATATGCAGCAGTGCTTTCGTCATTGAATCCTGTGCAGTCGTCAAGTGTGGCACTTGTAAACATCTGAGTGAATACGATAATCATTTCCTCTGCTTCACCACTTGCGGCGAGATTTCCTGCGAGAGTCTGAATTTTCATTCCGTCATCAAGCATTGAATCCTCATTTCCGAAAATACCATGATTTACATACATAACAGGATACTTCTTGCTTGAACTGTAACCGGCAGGAAGAAGTACATTGGCATTCTTCATTTTTGAAGCTGTTTTTGAATAATACTGTACTTTTTCAACTGTTCCATAATCAACAGATGCACTCTTTGTTGTAGCAGAATCAGGTACATCAGCAGTGATGGTATCCCTTATTGTATCCATATAATTGCTGTCATCATCTGACGGAGGATTTTCAGGAGTTTCAGGTTCATTTGAAACGGTAAGAATAATATGCTTGAGCATTACAAGGTCAAGCACATTTACAGTATCATCATTTGATACATCAGCCGCAGAGGCATCAGCGTCAGATGCCATACCAAGTATATATTTTTTAAGGTCGAGAATATCCTTTATATCAACTGTTCCGCTGAGGTTTACATCGCCTTTCTTTCCTGATGATGAAATTGAAACAGGATTTTTAACGCCTTCATTTGCACCTATCGCTTCATCAATATAGAAATCTGAAAGGCTGTCGGGCATTTCAACATACATAATCATATTGCTTGCATCGTCAGGAATAGTGAATGAGGTATTTTCAAGCTTAACCCATTCTCCCTTTGCTCCTGTTGCAGAAGCAATTTCCATATAGTTGTCTTCGCCCGATGAATCGGTGTACTGTAATGTGAGCTGGAAATCATCGCTGTTCTTTGTATCCTGCATAACACAGGCACTTAAACTGTAAGTATTTCCCGGAACAAATATGCTTGAGCTGAGATTATATGCAGCTCCCTGCCAGTTATCAGCACGATTTGTAACATATATTGAACCGTTTCCCGATACAGAAGCCTTTGTACTTGCTGATACAGAAGCATCACCTCTCGGCTGCCAGCCGTCAGCACCGCTTTCAAATGTATGGTGGAAGTAGTATCCGTTGTCATCAGGTTCAACAGGAGTAACAGGCTCAGACGGCGGGAGGTCTTCATTTATGGCAATGTTATTTTTATAAACATTTGCCTTGCCGCTGCTCTGATAGCCTTCAACATTGAGTGCAACTTCATAGAGGTTGCCCATCTTCATGCCTAATTTTTCCCATTCTTTGAAATGGTCAGTAACGGATATAACACCGCTGTCACGCTTTGTTCTGCGGACGCTCCAATATTGTTCAAATGTTGTATCACCATCAATTGACGGCTGATTTACACGAGTTGTCTGATAAACGTCATATTCAGCAC
>JBJEQS010000252.1:0-9134 GCA_051881875.1 Oscillospiraceae bacterium | reverse complement strand
AACCGGAGGCGGCGACTCGCCGCAAAAAGCTTGACCAAAACTTTTATTTTTGTTTTTCGAATTCACGTTACATTAATAAATAAAAAGCTCTCTGAAATAAATCAGAGAGCTTAGTTGTATTCAATCAGCAATCAAGCATTAATTATTTCTTTTTCTTCTTTGATGCCGCAGCAACTACACCTACTGCTGAAGCAGCGAGGAGTATTGATGGAATTACGACACCAGTTGCACCTGTAGATGGTGATTTATCAGTCTTTGTTACAGTGTTGTTTTTATTGCCGTTAGCAGTATTGTTATTATTGTTTGATGGTTTTGCAGAACTACCAGAGGTATTTGCAGTAACATCTGATTCAGCAATTGATTCTGATGTTATATCAGTTGAAGCAGCTGATGATGTAATAGCTGTTTCATCAGCTGTTTCATCAGTTGTTTCAAGAGTTGTTTCGGAAACGGTTTCACTTTCGGCAATATTTGCAGCAGCATCAGTTGTTGGATTAGCAGCCTGTGGTTTGGCAGTAGAAACTGTCGGAGCCTTTGTAGCAGCAGGAGCCTGAGTTACAACTGGTTCAGGAGCATTTGTGACAGGAGCCTGAGTTACAACCGGCTGAGGAGCCTGAGTTGTTGCAGGTGTCTGAGGAGAAGATGGATTTGATGAAGAATCTCCGCCTACTTCAATATATCCTGATGTGAGGGTATATTCAAGGGAGTCAAAATTGACATTGGTAAGCTGAGTTTCTGATTCATTAAAACCAACCTCATATTTTCCTACAGGAGTACCGGCAGGAACTTTTACCTGAATATTCATAAGCAAACCGCATAAGCTGACATCTGAACATGAATTATCAATCCAGAGAACACGCAGAGCATCAACATTCTTAGTAAATGCACCTGAAGTGAATTCTGTATCATCTTTCTTTGAATCAAAACTTATAATTTCTATATTGCTGTCCTGAGTAAATTCAAGGAGAAATGTTGTCATACCAACATTTTCAGTAACTCTTACAGGAACAGTAACAGTTTCTTCCTGAACGAGTTTTCCGTCTGAAACAGCACCCGTAGTTGAAACAGTACCGATTTCAAAAGCTACAACTGAATCAGCAGAAACTGAAAGAGGAGCAATTGCTGATACTGATGTAAGAACCATCAAAGATGCGATAGCTGCTATAAATTTTTTCATTTCTAATCTTCCTTTCTTATGTTTAAATAAAACAACCACACTTCAGATTATGTAAAACTATGAAATAATATAAATCAAAAGTGTGGTATGTTTTTTATTTTAGTTAATTAAAGTGAAGCAATGCCTCCTACAAGGAACTTCTTGATCTGTGAGAGGTCCTTAACGTCTACAACACCATCAGAGTTGACATCTGCATTTATAAAGCCCTGACCTGAGAGAGTTTGGAGCTTAACGATATGCTGACACATACTTGTAACATCTCTTACGTCAACGAAACCATCGCAGGTAGCATCACCGAGGAGAGTGCCTTCCGGAAGTGTAACTTCAGATTTTGTAGTTGTAGTTGTATCATCAGGTTTCTGTTCTTCTGTAGTAGTTGTTGTAGTTGTAGTTTCTTCAGCACCACCTACAGAGATTGTACCAGCATTAGCTGTAACATCATAAGCAACTTCGCTGCCGGCAGTATAATCTACATAACCGAATTTAACGTTTCCGCCTGAACGGATAGATTCGATGCCAACCTTTGAAGAACCTGTAGCATTTGCATCAATAGTAGCAACGAGAGTAATAACAGTACCTTCACCCTTAGCCCAGTACTTCTGGTCTTCAAGACCTGTTGTCCACATAACTGCAACTGTGCCGTCATCATTGATTACATAGTCGAGGCATGAGTATGAAGAACCGGAAATCATTGTATCTGAAAGGTCGCCGTTTGCACCGATTTCAGCATCTGAAGCACCTGTTGCGATAAGAGTACCTTCCTTAACAGCTGTAATCTTCATGAATGAAGGGTCATAAGAAACAGCAAATTCAAAACCGGCAGCACCTGGTTCAGGAATAGTAGCATTAACAGCGATTTCAACCTGTTCACCGGCTTTTACGGATGTATCAGCAACAGAAACATCAACTTTTGAAGAAGCAGCATCTGCGGTAACAACAGCCATACCAGCTGTAGAAACCATACATACTGAAAGTGCAAGTGAAATTAATTTTTTAGTATTCATAATTATATCACGTATTATCGTATCAGACGATAAATTCTCCTTTTCAAAAAATTTTTATGAACAAAGTTCATGAATCAGAGTTTTTCAATCGCATTGATGAGATACTTTTTGAGCTGTGAAAGGTCCTTGACATCAACAATACCATCTTTATTTATATCTCCGTTTGCGAAGCCTTCACCTTCAAGAGTAACCATCCTTACGATATGCTGGCTCATAATAGTAACATCTCTTATATCAACAATGCCATCAAAGTTTGCATCTCCGAGGAGAGTGGCATCAACGGCTGAACCGCCGCCTGTAGTGATGTCAGAACTATTTTCACCAGCAGAAATTGACACTGTACCATTCTTTACAGAAGGCACAACTTCATTGCCAGTATCGCCAATGCTTATGTAAACATTATTGGTACTGCCGCTTACACCGGCACGTGAAATAGGAACGATTTCCAGTTCAGCCTTTCCGGAAACGCCGGCATTCACCTTGCCATTTATAGTTACAAATACGCCGTCCTCCTTGATATAATAGTCACTGCCAAGACCTGTCAGCCAGATAAGGTTTACAGCAGATTCATCAGTATTTATATCATAGGAAAGAGCAGAATATGAATTATTTACAGCAGAATCAGCCAACCCGCTGTTTTTATCAAGTTCTGCCTCTGACGCACCTGTTTTTGATATACTTCCTTCTGTTACAGATGTAACAGTTACAAGGGAAGAATCGTACTTAACAGCAAATTCCAGACCTGCAATGCCCGATGAAGGCACATTTGAAATTTCGACATCAACACTGAATTCTGAGCCGGCTTCGGCTGTAACTGAACCTACTGAGATTGTAATATCATCAGCCGCATACATCTGTACTGAGACAGCACTTAATGAAGCGAATGTACAAGTAACAGCTGCAAGTGTGGAAATTATTTTTGTTAATTTCATTTTTACCCCCCCTGAGTAAAAGAATGTTATTGGAAAAATACTTTTATGGCATAAAAGCATTTTGTTATTAATTTAATTATATTTAAATAATGTTCACAAGTCAATAGAATGAAGCAGATTTTGTAAATTATGATAAAATAATCATGCTCTGATTGTTCAATATACTAAATAATCAGGAGCAGAACAATCTGTGTTTTATTTAATTATAGTATATTTTTGTTTAAAAGTCAATATATACGAGGAAATAAAAATAAAATTTTCAGTAAAATTATTTAAAATAATGGGTTAAAATATGGAGATAAATGTAAATAACATGAGTTCGACAATCCAAAGACAAAAGTTTTGGTCAAGCTTTTTCAAAAGCTTGCGGTTTCCAAAGGCAGAGCCTTTGGTCGCTCGAATGAGCGAAACAGGGGTGTGGGGACGAAGTCCCCACCTTTTAATTCGTTCAAAAAAGTTTTTTGTCAAACTTTTTCCAAAAAAGTTTGGGCGGCTTTTAGCCGCCTGATGAAATTCCCAGTAAACCATAACAGGCGACCAATGGTCGCCCCTACATAAATAGACCTGTCGAACTCACGTTAAATTATGCTTGTGTGAAATAAAAAAGCTGCAATGACAGCATTGTATTCTGCCGTCATTGCAGTTTTTAATATCAGTCTTCAGGATGCCAGTTTCAGAAACTGTTCAGGGACATTTGTCTGAATAATCTCATCAATGACCTGCATACTGAATTCATGTGCATATCCGCTTGAAACGCTGTGTATTCCATGACCAAGGGCAAGTTCATCGGTATAGAGTGAATAAGGATAAACTCTTATATTTGAATATCCGTAATCATAGTGATTTATCAGAGGTACAGCCTTTATGTCATCTATTATTATCTCACCTGTTACAAGGTCTTTGGTGACATTGAAATCAGCAAGCAGTTCAACCATATTGAAATTATCGCTCTGAGCTGATATGAAATTTCCAAGTGAATAGAATACGAAGCTTTTTCCGCCCATGGAATTATCTATATATTCCATAGTCTGTATAACATGAGGGTGAGTTCCTATTATTATATTTGCCCCCCAGTCAGCGAATTCCTGAGCCATCATTCGTCTTTGTTCATCAACATCGAATGAATCTTCAACACCCCAGTGAACGCTTACAATGACGCAGTCGGAAATTTCAGCAGCTTTTTGAATCTGCTGTTTCATCAGCTCTGTTTCTGAAGTGTATATCATTCTGAGTTCTGAGCCGGCAGGCAGACTTAATCCGTTTGTATATTCGGTGAATGCTACAAAGGCGAACTTTATGCCGTTTACTTCAAGTGTACGGATATTGTTCATATCCTCACTGTTTCTGTATGCACCATATACCAATGCCCTGTCGGCACGGCTGTCCCAGTAATCGAGTGCAGCCGAAAGTCCTTCCTCACCCTTGTCGAACATATGGTTGTTTGATATGCTGAAAACATTCACACCTATATCCATCATATAATCTCCGAGGGCAACAGGTGAATTGAACTGCGGATAATCGGACGGTTCATATATATCATTGCAGATGAGAGTTTCCTGATTGATTATGTTAAGGTCGCCTTTGAAAAGGTCTTTTACATACTGATATGCATATGAGAAATCATATCCCTTATATTCAGCCCTTGCACGAGCCTGATTGTATATTGATGAGTGTATCAGATTATCGCCGGCGGCAACAATCCTTACAGTTGGATTCTGTATTTCCTCATCGGTTATTATTACAACATCATCTTCGCTGTTTTTCTCTGATTCGGCGGAATCATTTCCGGCAAATACATCTGCTGTTGTACCTTCATTATCAATTTTTTCGCATGATATAAAAAGGCATACAGCAGTAACAAGAGAAATAATTATAAAAAATTTTCTGATATTGACCATAATATCCTCCATATATATTAAATTAATTATTTTCTGCTTCTGTCTTATCCGAAATGCTGTCTTTTTTGCGGAATATGACAAGTTTGCTTATAACATAGTTCATAATAAGAATGATTACATTTGCGATGATTTTGAAAATAATTTCATTTACAGTCTGTGTTACTCCGAATAATGAGCAGAAAAATTCGCTGTATTTATCGGCACACAGTGCCATTATAACGGTTTCGACAAGACCTGTTAACAGTCTTGCGGCATAGAATGACATTGCCTCTGTTATCCATGCCTTTGCAGTATCAGTTTTGCTTTTGAATACATATTTTTTATTTGTTATGAATGCGAATGTAACGGCACATATCCATGATATAATATTTGCAGTTGCGACAGGCATGGCAATTCTTGCGATAAAGTATGAAGCATAGCTTACAATCGTTGTAAGAACGCCGAATATTATATACAGTACCATATCCTCATATTTTTTATAAAGTTCCTTTATTTTAGCAGACATCTGAAAACCTCCATAAGAATATTTATATTTTAATAATAACACAATGATTATTTTTTTTAAAGTAATTCCTGAAAAAATAGCATATTGTATATTAACAACTGTTTTTTTAAAAGTGTTTTGTATAAAATTTGAGTATCATGTAGAAATTAAATACATATTTTTATTTTTTTATAAAATATAGGACATATGGTTTACCATTATGACTTATGATTTTAAATTAAAAAAATTTACATAGAAATTAATTGGAAAACATATTGACATTTTAATTAAAAATGATATAATTTAATTAATGGGTTTTTCCCGTTCCATAAAATTAATTAATAAAATCATTGTGAAGAAACCGTTCATCCGTTATGAGCGGTTTTTTCATTGCAAAAAATGTTATTATGATGTATAATATATATTATATCTATAAGATAACTATATTAATTGAAAGGATTTTTCATTATGCAGAAAATACTCGGATATATGCGTAAAGCCATATATGAATATGATATGATACAGGACGGCGATAAAATAGCTGTAGGAGTTTCCGGAGGGAAGGACAGCCTTGTACTTCTCAAAGGTCTTGCACTTTTACGCAGATTTATAGGCATTGAGTATGATATAACCGCTATAACGCTTGACCCTCAGTTCAATGGTATTGCAGGAGATTATTCAGCTGTTGATGAATTATGCAGGGAGCTTGGAATAGAATACCGCCTTATCCCTACAAATATCGGTGAAATAGTTTTTGACATAAAAAAGGAAGAACACCCGTGCAGTTTATGTGCAAGAATGAGGAGAGGTGCTTTGCATGACGCCGCAATTGCCGCAGGCTGCAATAAAATTGCTCTTGGTCATCACTATAATGATGCGGTGGAAACATTTATGATGAATCTTTTCACAGAGGGCAGAATAGGCTGTTTTTCACCTGTAAGCCACCTCACAAGAAAAAATCTTTATCTGATAAGACCGCTTATATTTGCTCCTGAAAGTGAAATAAAAAAGGCAGCAAGGAAAAATGAAATAACGGTTGTAAAATCAAAATGTCCGGCTGATGGCCATACAAACCGTGAGAAGATGAAAAATTTCATAAGGGATATGGAGCATGAGAACAAGGGCTTTACAGACAGGATATTCGGAGCAATGCGTCGTGGGGATATAGACGGCTGGGCAGGAAAAGCATATAAGGATTATCATGCAAAATGCAAGGACTAGCGGCGAGTCGCCGCCTCCGGTTCGTAGCAAGCGGCTTAATGCCGCTTAGTTTCGATTATCGTATTGTTTACCGGCTCGACCGCATTGGTCAATTCCGCATTGTTTACTGGTAACACAAAATAATCAATTGTATGTTATCCATATGGTCGGGTAGGTAAAAAAATTTCAATATTAATAAAAGCAACGAAAATGCCGGCGGCGGCTCGCCGCAAGTTTTGGTCAAGATTTTTCAAAAGCTTGTTGTTTCCAAAGGCAAAGCCTTTGGTCGCCGTCCGCAGACGGCGAAACTCCAGGGGGTGCGGGGGCGAAGCCCCTGTCCTTCAATCGTTCCAAAAAAGTTTTTTGTCAAACTTTTTCCAAAAAAAGTTTGTGCGAACGAAGTTTGCAGAACAGGAACAGTAAAATTCCCAGTAAACCATAATGGGCGAATAAAGTTCGCAGAACAGAAATTATAAGTTTATCAGCAAATCAAAACTTTTATTGCCATTCAGCATATTTCCATTTTATTCTGAATATATTTATTATAAGTTGTCCGATGATGACCATATATTCTAAAGGAGATATGAATGATGAATGAGGCAAAAGGCAAATTTACCAACCATAACGTTATAATGGAAAACAGGAAATCCGTTTCTGTTTCGGGAGTAACAGATGTTGATAATTTCGATGAGAAAACTATACTCATATACACCCAGATGGGCGAGCTTATAATATCAGGGAAAAATCTCCATGTCAACTCAATGAGCATAGAAACAGGAGAAATGACCATTGAGGGCGAGATATATTCTCTTGCATACGGCGACAGGGATAAACACGGACCTGTATCATTCCTTGGGAAACTGTTCAGATAAAAGGAGTATGCTTAGTGGAACTGGAAACTTTTTTCAGCGTATCCCAGCAGACTCAGCTTTTTCTGCTCTCATGCCTTGCAGGGATACCTCTCGGAATACTCTGGGATATATTTCGGGTTATAAGAACTGTATTTCCCCATAATACTCTGCTGGTAATAATTGAAGATGCTTTGTATATGCTTATATATGCTGTATTTATGACAACATTCACCATAGTGATGGCAAGGGGCGATTACCGCTTTTTCTATACAATCGGAAATGTCCTCGGATTTGCACTGTATTTTTTTACAGTCGGAAATGTTATACTCGGTGTAATAAGACGAATATTTGGCTGGATAAAATCGGCATTATTTTTTATATCCATGCCTGTTAAAAAAATATATAAAAAAATTAACGATAAATCAGAGCATTTATACAGCAATAATACTAATTTTAAAAAAAAGAAAAAAATCTCTTGATTGATTAGGGTAAAATGTTGTATAATGTTTATAAGCACAAAAGTGATAAAGCTTTTTTTACAGAAATCATAAATCAGATACTGAAAAGGAAGTGGGTTTAATTGAGTAAAGCAATTATCGGCAACAGAAAAACTCAGAATGTTGTGGGCAAAATATTCAGAGTTATTATAGTCTTATGTGCAATAGGATTTATTGCTTCTATAATCTATACAAAGGCTGCAATTGTTGAAAAACAGCAGGAGCTTTCGGAACTTGAAGCAAAAGCTGATGATATTCGCTCCGAAAATGACGAATATAAGCGTTTACTTGATGATGAGGACGTTAATGCATATATGGAAACGCTTGCCATAGAAAATATGAGCTATGCCTATCCAAATGAAATACGCTTTTTTGATACGTCCAGAAATTAATTTAATGTGCAATTTTATTTTTTAGGAGGATTATTTTTTCTTTATGCAGGTTGAAGTAGGAAAAATCTATGAGGGCAAGGTTAAAGGAATAACTAAGTATGGTGCTTTCGTGGAAATCGAAAACGGCGTTACCGGTATGGTACATATTTCTGAAATTTCAAGCACATTCGTAAATGAAATCAGGGACCATCTCAAAGAACAGCAGGTTGTAAAAGTAAAGGTTCTGAATGTCACTGAAGAAGGCAAAATAAGCCTTTCAATCAAGAGAGCTGATGAGAATAACAACAATAACAATAATAACGGCGGCAGAAACAGACAGCAAAGACCTCAGCAGAAACGTGATGACAACCGCAGAAACAATGCCGGCAATGTATGGGAACCAAAAAAGCCCAATCCTTCCGCTGAACTTTCTTTCGAGGATATGCTTTCAAAATTCAAGCAGAACAGTGAAGAAAAGATGTGCGATATAAAGCGTATCACTGACCGGAAAAATGGTTCAAGACGAGGAAGATAGAAGGTATCATATTGGTCTGATTGTGATTTAGTATAATGAATAAATTTAAGGGCGGCAGTGTGCCGCCCTTTTTATGTTTTACTGGGAATTTTATTGTTTCTGTTTTGCGAACTACGTTCGCACAAACTTTCCAGCTTTTTGAAAAAAGCTGGGCAAAAACTTTTAATTTCGCCTTTTGCTTAGTA
>JBJEQS010000251.1:0-9183 GCA_051881875.1 Oscillospiraceae bacterium | reverse complement strand
TCGCACAAACTTTTTTTGGAAAAAGTTTGACAAAAAACTTTTTTGAACGATTGAAAGGCGGGGGCTGCCGCCCCCACACCCCCGTTTCGCTCATTCGAGCGACCAAAGGCTCTGCCTTTGGAAACCGCCAGCTTTTTTGAAAAAAAGCTGGACAAAAAACTTTTAGTTTTAGTTTTAGCTTGATTGTTGCATTTTGCACACTACCCAACCACTTTTATGCTGATGTATGGTTATTTGTCAGGTAAGTCGCATATAATTGTCCACCATAAAGAAAAATATTGACTAAACACCGGAGGCGGCAACTTGCCGCAAAAAGCTGGACAAAAAACTTTTTATTTGGGTTGTCGAACTCACGTTAATATAAAAACCGGCATCATTTTCTGATACCGGTTTCTTTAAATTGCATTAAATCAATCTCCTGTTGACTGGCGAAGTATTACTCTGTGGTCAACAATATATCTGCCATAATTCTTCTTTTCCGTCAGGTTTTCAACTGTTTTTTCTATTACTATGCGTCCCATTTTATAGCATGGCTGTTCTACAGTTGATATGCTTGGAACATACATTTCAGTAGCGGCAATATTATCGAATCCCATGACTGCTATATCTTTGCCCACTGCTATACCCATTTCCGAAGCTTTTTTGCAGGCTCCTATTGCAAGCATATCCGATATTGCAAATATTGCAGTAGGCTTTTGGGCGAGGCTCATAAACTTTTCAAATGCAAATCCGCCGTTTTTATAGTCATATCCGCCCTGAAAAAGATATCCGCCTTTCTGTTCTATGCCATGTTCTTTTAATGCTCTTTTATAGCCATGTTCTCTGTCACTGGAGGAATGAGCATTTCCGCCTGTGGAAATCATTGCAATATCACGATGTCCCTTAGCTATAAGGCATGATACCGCATCATAAGCCGCCTTTTCGTCATCAACCGTCACTGTAAGCAGATTACAGTCGGGAACACGTTCACAGCAAAGTGATACGCAGAACTGCTCATTCATTTCAGTGAGAAGCTCTGATTCAAGTCTTGTTCCCATGAATACTGCCGCATCAACAATGCGGTTGGTAAGCATATTGAGAAGTTTGCGTTCTGTTTTATAATGGCTGTTTGATGTGCTGATAAGCAAATCATATCCCAGCTCTGTAGCCTTGCTCTGCATACCATGAATTACCTGACTGTAATATGTATATTCGGTTGACGGCACTACTGCAAGGATTATATTTGTTTCACATTTTCTGAGATTTCTCCCAAGAAAGTTCGGACGGTAATTAAGAGCCTTTATTGCATCATTTACCTGTTTTGCGGTAGCCTCTGAAACGCTTGCACTGTTATTAAGCACTCGTGAAACGGTTGCTACCGAAACTCCGGAAGCTTTGGCTACATCTTTTATAGTGGCACTCATATATATACACCTTTCATATATAAAAATCGTTTTTATTAAGATAATATACAGAATTAAATGCCATAAATTATTTATAATGCATAAACTTTATTGTATATATATACATAAGCATTAAACGAATACAAATCTATAGTTAAAATCACATATAAATCATATATTTATATCATAAAACTATTTAATTATACAATTCTGATAATTTTATAATTATCTTTTGTTTAATATGCTGAATTTGGCATTTGTTTTTATCCCACAATTCATACAATAAAACTCTTGAAAAAAACTTTTAAATATTGTATAGTATAGTTGCAGGATAAAATCTGCTGTTATAAGGTAAAATACAGACCGCATATTCTGAGCGGTCAGGGAATGTTTTTTAATCAACGGATTACAGGAATACGGACTGTTTCCGAAGATTAAAAACGTAGTTTTAATCATCATCATATATGCCGGCAATGGATTATTACCATTGCCGCTTTTTCTTTTTTTAATGAGCTCCCATATCCTCGTTCGGAATATAGTCTGTTACTTCATAGTTATAATAATCTGTTTCAATAGGCTCTACCTTTGTATCAGATTTCAGTCCCTTTAACTCAAGCTCCTTGGCAGTTTTTATTATAGCTTCTGCAATGGCTTTTCCGTATGCATCAACATTTTTGTCAAAAAGTGCATTGTCATCTGTACTGCTCATAAATCCGAGTTCAACAAGACAGCTTGGCATATCAGTTTCACGATTTACCTGATAGTTAAGTGCAGGGTCGCTGATATATCCGAAGCGAACACCCTTATTTTTGGAAATGCCGACCTTTTCAAGTGCAACGAGTATATTATAGGCAAGACGGCAGTCAGGGGCAGGCTCATCATTATGAACCCATACTTCAACTCCGCTTGCATTTTCAGCACTGTTTCTGTGGAGAGATACAAAGAGGTCTGCTTTCTGAGTATTTGCGATAGTGCATCTGTCATCAAGAGATATAAATTCATCGGAATCTCTTGTCATTATAACTCTTATATCCTCTGTACTTTTTTCAAGATATTTCTGGGTTGCCAGAGCTACTGTAAGGTTATCGTCCTTTTCATATCTTTCCGTATATCCGGCAAGACTTCCGGGGTCGTTTCCTCCATGCCCGGCATCAATGCATATAACGAGTGATTTCTCTGTTATTTCATCTGTCTGGCTGAATGCTGTACTGCTGTCTGATATTGAATTTTCAGTCGGAACAGGATTTTTCTCCTTATCCCTTGAACAGCTTTTAACCGCACTGCTGATAAGCATTATCAATATAAAAAGTACAATAGCAGCACCGGTAACACGTCCGAGGTGCAGACGTCTTTTAACTTTTTTCTGTGCCATAAAAAATAATCTCCTAATAATTCCATAATTCAGATGAATTATGCCGTAGTATATATATAATTATAACATATTATTTTCAAATTGTCACTAATATTTGAAAAAAACATGATAACAAAGAATAAATATTATATATCCTTTTATTTCGTTTGTTATGTTGTGTATTATTTTTTACATAATAAGCCTGAATTGGTTAAAAACGCTGAATTTATTTTATTGACTTTACTTATTTTTTTTTTGCAGTTATAATTAAAATGAAAGGTTATGTATACTTATATATATTTCCTGTTTATCTTATTTTATATGAAAGGAATTTATTGTATGTTCAGCATAAAAAAATTGTCAGCATTCGCCATTGCCGCAGTGATTTCATTAAATGCTCTGCCGGCTGTATGTAACGATTATGGGAATGTGTATGCCGATGAGCTTCTTGGTGCTACCAATTTTGATGACGGCGTAGGACTGCCATGGACAGTCGTTGAAACCGCTCCGGCATCAGCTGATTTTGAAATTGCCAACGGTGTATATAAAATAGTTGTGAACAAGGCGGGAGGAGATTCCGAAGCCGGTCAGAACTGCCGCTGGGACGTTCAGTTCAGGCACAGGGATTTGCAGATTGAAGCAGGTCATACATATACTGTAAAGGCTACTGTTACCGCTTCAAATAACTGTACGATATACACAAAGATAGGCGATATGGACGAACCGTATGCGGAGGATTTAAAAGGTGTAAACAATGACTGGGCTGAAACTCAGGTTACTGCAAATCAGCCGCTTGTTATAAACACTACATTCACTGCCGAACGTACTGCCAACGTTGAATGGGCATTCCATATAGGCGGTCATAACGTTCCTGACGGCACTGTATTTACATTTGATGATATGTCGCTTTTCGATTCTCAGTATACTGCCCCAGCAGAAGAAAATGAATGGCAGAGAGCAGGAATACTTGTAAATCAGGTAGGATATTTCTCAAATCTGAATAAAAAAGCTACTCTTTTAAGCGATTCATCATCGCCTGTTGACTTTGAATTAAAGGACTCATCGGGAAGTGTTGTATATTCCGGAAAGAGTCAGCCTATGGGATATGATGCGGATTCGGGAGATTCAGTCCATATAATTGATTTTTCTGAATACAGCGGCTCGGGTGACGGATACACTCTCACAGCTGGAGATGCATCATCATGGCAGTTCAGTATTTCAGATAATATCTACAGCTCGCTTCTTACAGACGCACTTAACTATTTCTATCAGAACAGAAGCGGTATTGATATAGAAAGCCAGTATATCACTTCGGGAGATACAAACAAGCTTGCAAGAAAGGCAGGTCATAATCCAGACAACGCCATTACCGAAAATGTATGGGGATATACAGATTCATACTCCCTTGATGTAACAGGCGGCTGGTATGATGCAGGCGACCATGGAAAATATGTTGTAAACGGCGGTATTGCTGTATGGACAATGCAAAATCAGTATGAGCGTACCCTTTACAATGAAAATGCCTCATCTTCTCTTTATGCGGATAATTCCATGAAACTCCCCGAAAATAATAACGGTTATCCGGATTTGCTTGATGAAGCAAGATATGAAATTGAATTCATGCTTAAAATGATTGTTCCCGATGGTTATCAGTATGCAGGCATGGTTCATCATAAAATACATGATGACAAATGGACTGCAATCGGCGTTGCTCCGGCTGATGATACAAAGGAAAGAATTTTAAAGCCTCCGACAACTGCGGCTACTCTCAATGCTTCAGCTGTATTTGCTCAGGCATACAGATTGTGGAAAGATTATGATTCAGCATTTGCTGACAAATGCCTTGAAGCCGCTAAGAAAACATATGCGGCGGCTGAAAAAAATCCGGCAATGTATGCTCCGCTTGATGAAGCTGTCGGCGGCGGTGCTTACGGTGATGACAACGTTACAGATGAATTCTACTGGGCAGCCTGCGAACTCTATCTGGCAACAGGCGACTCGGCTTATTATGACGCTCTCAGCAAATCATCATTCTACCTTGCATTACCTACAAAATTAAGCGGCGGTGAGGATATTGACTCAATCGGAAGCATGGACTGGGGAAATACAGCGGCTCTCGGTTCACTCTCACTCGCTCTTGTAAAAAATGGTATGTCCGACAAGGAAATAAAAACCCTTACCGACAACATAGTTGCCGCATCTGAATACTATATCGGCATTGAACAGAGTCAGGGCTATGGAATACCGATTGCACAGTCAAGCGTTGCTGTAGAGGTCGGAAATGCCGCTTCTTCAATCAAAGGCTATCCGTGGGGTTCAAACTCATTTGTAGCCAATAATGCCATAGTTATGGCTTATGCCTATGACCTCACAGGCGATACAGTACATCTCAACGGAGTTGTTTCGGCTATGGATTATCTCCTCGGAAGAAATCCTCTCGACTATTCATATGTAACAGGCTACGGATACCACAGCGTTACATATCCGCACCACAGATGGTGGGCAAATGCGGTAAATGAAAATTATCCGCTTGCACCGTCAGGAGTAATGGTAGGCGGAGCAAATTCAGGCTTGCAGGACCCATGGGTTAAGGGTTCGGGCTGGACTCCGGGTGAAAAAGCGCCTCAGCTCTGCTATATGGATAATATAGAAGCATGGTCAACGAATGAATGTACTATCAACTGGAATGCTCCTCTTGCATGGCTTGCAGGATATTTCACATTATCGGACGGAAACAGTGCGGCAACTTCGGGCGGAACATCTGACAAGACGGTTGACGCTCCGTCAGGCGTTATATCAAATGATAATTCCGCATCTGATTCAGGGAATTCCGAAAAACCGGCTTCATCGGGTTCTGTAAAGGATTTGCTTATAAAAATACTCGCAGGACTTGGCGGTCTTGTGCTTCTTGTACTCGTTATCATGGGAATAATAACATTTGCAAAGGGATTCTCAAAGGGACATTCTGAAAATTCAGCAAAGCTTAAACAGCAGGCTGAAAATGAAAAGAAGAAAATGTTTAAGGAAGAATTCAGACATAATAAAAATAATCAGGATTAATCTGATAAAAATTATAATAAAAAAAGGGCGACCATTGGTCGTCCTTTTTGGTTTTATGGTCGCCCCTGCTTAGTTTAATAATAAAAAAACAGATGTATTCTTTTGTGAATACATCTGTTTTTGTTTTTAACCTCTATATGAGTGATGTAAAATGAAGTGTGATAAATGGTGAGTCGACTACATTCACTGTTTCAATCTCTATATGAGTGATGTAAAATTAAAGGCTTTAATCGGTAAAGATTTATTCGGATTTTGTTTCAATCTCTATATGAGTGATGTAAAATGGTATACCAAAAAGAAAATTGAAGAATGTAAATACTGTTTCAATCTCTATATGAGTGATGTAAAATTATTTTTCAGACAGAGCAAAAGAATATGTCAAAAAGTTTCAATCTCTATATGAGTGATGTAAAATGCAAAAAGTTTTTATATTTCAATTTTTTATTGAGTTTCAATCTCTATATGAGTGATGTAAAATAGAAAATTGCAAAAGCCTATTACAAGACAATCGGGTTTCAATCTCTATATGAGTGATGTAAAATCGGCTTGGACGAGTTCACAGGTTGCTGATGCAATGGGTTTCAATCTCTATATGAGTGATGTAAAATCATTTACAGCATGGTTTTACAGCAAGGGATAAACATGTTTCAATCTCTATATGAGTGATGTAAAATCCTGGACAAGTGAATCCGCTAGACTCGTAATATATGAAAGTTTCAATCTCTATATGAGTGATGTAAAATATTCTCATTTAGTGATAAATTATAGTCGCTTTCATGTTTCAATCTCTATATGAGTGATGTAAAATGCAGTTGATGTACCTAATACTATGCCTGTAAATGGTTTCAATCTCTATATGAGTGATGTAAAATTAAATTGATATTAATTAAAGAGAATATTTTATCCAAAGTTTCAATCTCTATATGAGTGATGTAAAATTATTCTGCATACGAGCACAAGATAAGTAAAAATATTAGTTTCAATCTCTATATGAGTGATGTAAAATGAGTTGACGTTATTGCTATCGCAGACGGATTTGTGTTTCAATCTCTATATGAGTGATGTAAAATGGGTAACAAAAACAGCCTTGATAATAGTGGGTTTGAGAGGTGCTTTCTGTCGACCTCAAAAATTCACTGATAAAAATGGAATTTTAAGGAATGAAAAATTGCATAAATCTTAGCAAACCCTTTATTTAAGCCATTGTCGATGTCGGCTGTTTTATGAATATATTATACAACATAAAAAAACATTTGTCAAGCTGTAATTTAATGTGATTCACGTTTATTAAAAAACTGTGCTTGAATTAATACATTAATTATGATATAATAACATTGATTATTTTATTTGGAGGGATATGTCTTGTCGATAGAAAATATAAGAAATTTTTGTATAATAGCACATATAGACCATGGCAAATCAACGCTTGCCGACCGTATTCTTGAAAAAACCGAAACTGTTGCTCAGCGTGATATGGAGGAACAGCTTCTTGATAATATGGATATTGAGCGTGAAAGAGGTATCACTATAAAAGCAAGGGCTGTACGTCTTTCGTATAAGGCAAAAGATGGCAATGAATACATTTTTAACCTTATCGACACGCCCGGACACGTTGACTTCAATTATGAGGTTTCACGTTCTCTTGCAGCCTGCGAGGGTGCAATACTTGTTGTTGACGCTTCTCAGGGCATTGAGGCTCAGACGCTTGCAAACACTTATCTTGCAATTGAGCATGACCTTGAAATTGTTCCCGTAGTAAATAAAATAGATTTGCCGTCAGCTGACCCCGAAAGAGTATGCAGTGAAGTTGAAAATATCATCGGCATACCTGCAATGGACGCTCCGAGAATTTCCGCAAAAATGGGTATCAATATTGAGGAAGTACTTGAACGCATTGTAACGGATATTCCGGCACCAAAGGGCGATAATAATGCACCATTGCAGGCACTTATATTTGACAGCTACTATGACGCATACAAGGGAGTTATCATATATGTAAGAATCAAGCAAGGCTCTGTAAAGACGGGCGATACAATCAGGCTTATGGCAACAGGTGCGGAATTTACGGTTGTTGAAGCCGGATATATGGACGCTTCCAATCATATAAATACAGGCTGTCTTAATGCAGGCGAGGTAGGATATATTTCCGCTTCAATCAAGAGTATAGGTGATACTCAGGTGGGCGATACGGTAACAAATGCTGAAAATCCATGTGCCGAGGCATTGCCGGGATACAGAAAGGTAAATCCTATGGTTTACTCAGGTATCTATCCGGCTGACGGTGCAAAATATGGTGATTTGAGAGATGCCCTTGAAAAATTACAGCTTAATGACGCTTCCCTTTCATTTGAGCCGGAAACATCAATTGCTCTCGGATTTGGTTTCAGATGCGGATTTTTAGGACTTCTCCACATGGAAATAATTCAGGAAAGACTTGAAAGAGAATATAATCTTGACCTCATCACAACTGCACCATCGGTTATATATAAGGTAAATCTTACAAACGGTGAAACCGTATACATCGACAACCCTACAAACTATCCTGATGTATCTGTTATAGCAAGTGCCGAAGAACCTATGGTTAAAGCAGATATTCTTGCACCGTCCGAATTTGTGGGAAATATAATGGAGTTATGTCAGGACAGGCGTGGAACTTTTAAGGATATGAAATATCTCGATGATACAAGAGTATCAATACACTATGAACTCCCTCTCAATGAAATAGTGTATGATTTTTTTGATGCACTGAAATCACGCACAAGAGGATATGCTTCATTTGATTATGAAATGCTAGGATATGTTCCGTCAAAGCTTGTGAAGCTTGATATTCTCCTTAACGGAGATATAGTTGATGCGTTGTCATTTATAGTGCATACCGACAAGGCATATGCAAGAGCAAGGAAGATTGCAGAAAAACTGAAAGAAAATATCCCTCGCCAGCTGTTTGAAATACCGATACAGGCAGCAGTCGGAGGAAAGATTATTGCAAGGGAAACTGTAAAGGCGATGCGTAAAGATGTGCTTGCGAAATGTTACGGCGGTGATATTACCCGTAAGAAAAAACTGCTTGAAAAGCAGAAAGAGGGTAAAAAGCGTATGCGTCAGTTAGGAACGGTTGAAGTTCCGCAGGAAGCATTTATGAGTGTTCTGAAGCTTGATGAATAGCGGGCGGCGAGTCGCCGCCTCCGGTTTTTAGTATTCGCCTTATCCAAGCGGTCGAGCCATAAGAAAAAATTCAATAAGTAAGCAAAGCAACGAAACTAAAAGTTTTTTGCCAAGCTTTTTTTCAAAAAAGCTTGCGGTTTCCAAAGGCAGAGCCTTTGGTCGCTCGAATGAGCGAAACGGGGGTGTGGGGGCTTGCCCCCGCCCAATCATCGTTCAAAAAAGTTT
>JBJEQS010000250.1:0-2112 GCA_051881875.1 Oscillospiraceae bacterium | reverse complement strand
TCTGTGAATGATTATCGTAGCAAAGTGTTTCACCATATACACTCTGGAAATAGTTATTTCGGATAACATTATCCTGTCCTGCAACAGGAACAGTTACATCAGGACGATAAACACCCATATTTGTCCATGACCACGGTGCATGGTAAACACAGCCCAAATTTTTGAATTGGTTATTCATTACAACATTTCCGTTGCCCATAATGTCAATGGTACTGCGGGCATATTTGTAATCCTCAAATACCAAACCTTCAATTTTTATATAATCACGTCCTACAAGATTAAAAACATCAGTCAGTTCATTTTTTCTGGCAGCAATAGAATATTCAATACCCGCATTATCGTAGTGCTGTACATCGCTCTCTGACCAGCCTGTATCAGCAAGCCACTGCTGTCTTACCTGCGGAGTAATACTTGAGCCGTCAAAAACATCCTTGTGCTTGATTATTACTTTGCCTATATCAGATGTTTTTTCAGGTCTGAAAACAATCATAGCATCTGATTTGCCTGATTCCTTAGGTTTTATATCTTCTTCAATATAAATACCAGGACAAATCAGCACAGTTGTACCCGCTGTTGCTTCATCAGCGGCTTTCTTAATAGACCTATAAGGATTTTCAGAAGAACCGTTGCCGGTATAGTCATTGCCATTTTCGGCAACATAAATCAATCTGCCGCTTCCGCTTCGGGAATATCAAAAGTACTCAGATTTAAAAACAGTAGTGATACAATTAAAAAACTTAGAAATCTTTTCCATTGATATTCAGCATTTCTTATTGCTTTTTTCATTTTTATAACCATTCCTTTCTATGCTAAATAAAAACTATTATCTTTTGTTGATATAAAATGGATTACTGTTGAAGAATTTGACATTTTAGATTTTAGTTACCAATCCCCCTTATTGATTTTTTTAGTAGATTTTGAGCCGCAACCCTCCTTTAAAATTACACAAATTTAGTATAACTTTTACTGAGAGCCTGTTCAGTATCTTTCAATATGCAGAAAAATGCTGAACAGGCTCTAATAAATCTCTTCTTAATATTTTTTGCATAGAATCAGTAACGGATTTCTATATAATTCTGTTTATTTATTATAATTATACACGATTACAAACACAAAAGATATCATTTTTATAATAAAAATAGTAAAATTTTGACATCTAATTAAATATCACTTTAATAATTGCCTCCGTCCTATTTGTTTTTGATGTTTATTTGTTAAAATCATCACGCTTGGACGTACAATGCTTCTTTATTAAACATATGTTTTACACTTATAACCTATTAATGCACTAAATTTCCGTTTCGCAGAATTATCATCAAATTATGGCACACACCATACTGTAATACTAACTGCTGAGCAGCCTTTTTCACTCCAATCTCGTCTGATAGCTTTAAGGCTTCCTCTTTAAACTCTTTACTGTATTTCATTTTTCATTTACCTTTCTGGTTTTTATTGCTTTTGTTCCACCATATTTTGGCTGCTTAAAGAAAAATCAAACATAAACCATAACATTATAAATTTCATGCTGTGCTGATATTTTTACAGCATTAGCGATTTGTTCCTGTGTGTAAATATCTGATTTTTCAACTGCAATCTGATATTCTTTGTTGTTTTCAAGCCACAAATCTGCTTGATTATTTACAGCATCAGTAACTTTTTCAACAAATCTTTCAAGATATTCAAGTATATTCCCTTCATTAACAAGCTTTTGCAGACTGTCAGGGTTATTCTCAGCACGATAACTCAGATGATATTTTATACAATCCTGAAAGAAACTGCGTTTTGTAACATTCATGTCTGTATCAGTATGAATGACAAGTTGTTTTTCAGTATCAAGCACCCATTCAGCCGACAGATATTTCCCAGATGATTTATCATATATTCTTTTACTGCTTTCAAAAATCATAATATCCTCTCATTTCTTTTTATGGAATACAATAAAAGCCGCACCTGCACCAACACCAGCAATACCAAATATAATGAGTGGCATTGCAGAACTGTCTGACTTCACGCAAATCAATTTTTGCAAAGTGAACTTTGTTTGCATAATTTTTTTCTGCTTTGTAGGGGCGAACTCGTTCGCCCGTTATGATTTACTGGGAATTTCATCAG
>JBJEQS010000249.1:0-9220 GCA_051881875.1 Oscillospiraceae bacterium | reverse complement strand
TCTGCCTTTGGAATCCGCAAGCTTTTGAAAAAGCTTGACCAAAACTTTTATTTTTCGATTATTTTTTATCTTGAGATTTTTTTGTCGAACTCACGTTGTTTTACGCAGCTAAGCCGCTGAAAGCGGCTTGCAACGAAATGCAGGCGGCGGCTTGCCGCTTATGCGTTATTTATGGTGTGTTTTTAAATATAAAATGGTTTTTTTGTTGTATTTAAATGAAAAAACTCTTTACAAAATAACTGAATTATGCTACAATATTAATGATAACCCGACATTAGCTTTTTAAGCCTTATCAGTCGGATTGTATCCTGCATATACCATTTATGCAGGCATTTACTGTGTGCATGATTCCTTTATCATGTGCGATTCTGATATTTTTAAGGAGGACTAATCCAATGGCTAAGTTAGCAAGAAAAATGAAAACAATGGATGGTAACAATGCTGCTGCATGGGCATCATATCCATTCACAGATGTAGCTGCTATTTACCCAATCACACCTTCCTCTGTTATGGCGGAAGTTACAGACCAGTGGTCTGCAAAGGGACAGAAAAATATCTTCGGCGACCCTGTAAGAGTTGCTGAAATGCAGTCAGAAGCAGGTGCTTCAGGTACTGTTCACGGTTCACTTGCAGCCGGTGCTCTCACAACAACTTATACTGCTTCTCAGGGTCTTCTCCTGATGATTCCTAATATGTATAAAATCGCAGGTGAACTTCTCCCTTGCGTAATCCACGTTTCAGCACGCTGCGTTGCTTCACACGCTCTTAACATCTTCGGCGACCATTCAGACATCTATGCCTGCCGTCAGACAGGTTTTGCAATGCTCTGTGAATCAAATCCGCAGGAAGTTATGGACCTCGGTGCTGTTGCTCATCTCGCAACAATCAAGGGCAGAGTTCCTTTCCTCAACTTCTTCGATGGCTTCCGTACATCTCACGAAATCCAGAAGATTGAAACATGGGATACTGAAACTCTCAAGGAAATGCTCGATATGGACGCTGCTCAGGCATTCAGAAACAGAGCTCTCAATCCTGAACACCCTGTTCTCAGAGGTACTGCTCAGAACCCTGATATCTTCTTCCAGGCTCGTGAAGCTTGTAACAAATACTATGAAGCAATTCCTGGTGTTGTTGAAGAATACATGAACATGGTTAACGAAAAGATTGGTACTAACTACAAGCTTTTCAACTACTATGGTGCTGAAGACGCTGAACAGATTATCATTGCTATGGGTTCAGTTAACGACACTATCGAAGAAACTATTGATTACCTCAACGCTCAGGGTGCTAAGCTCGGTCTTGTTAAGGTAAGACTTTACAGACCTTTCTGTGCTGACAAGCTCGTTGAAGCTATTCCTGATACAGTTAAGAAGATTACAGTTCTCGACAGAACAAAGGAACCAGGTTCACTCGGCGAACCTCTTTACCTCGATGTTGTTGCTGCTCTCAAGGATACAAAGTTCAATGATACTCCTGTATTCACAGGCAGATACGGTCTTGGTTCAAAGGATACAACTCCTGCTCAGATTAAGGCTGTTTTCGATAACACAACTAAGAAGAGATTTACAATCGGTATCATTGATGACGTTACAAATCTCTCACTTGAAACAGGCGAAGCTCTTGACTCAGCTCCTGCTGGTACAACAGCTTGTAAATTCTGGGGTCTTGGTGCTGACGGTACTGTTGGTGCTAACAAGAACTCAATCAAAATTATCGGTGACCACACTGATATGTATGCTCAGGCTTACTTTGCATATGACTCAAAGAAATCAGGCGGTGTTACAGTTTCTCACTTGAGATTCGGCAAAACACCTATCAAGTCAACTTACCTCATCAACAGAGCTGACTTCGTTGCTTGTCACAACCAGTCATACATAGACAAGTACGATATGGTTTCTGACATCAAGCCGGGCGGTACATTCCTCCTCAACACAATCTGGGATATGGAAGGGCTTGAAAAGAATCTTCCAGGTCAGGTTAAGAGATACCTCGCTCAGAATAATATCAATTTCTATACAATCAACGGCGTTAAGCTCGGTGAAGAAACAGGCATGGGCACAAGAATCAACACAATTCTCCAGTCTGCATTCTTCAAACTCGCAAACATCATTCCTTTTGAAGACGCTCTCAAGTACATGAAGGCTGCTGCTGAAGCTTCTTATGCTAAGAAGGGTCAGGACGTAGTTGAAAAGAACTGGAATGCTATTGATGCCGGTTACAAGTCAATCGTTAAGATTGAAATTCCTGCTTCATGGGCTGATGCTCCTGATACAAAGATGGGCATGGACAAGGCTACAGGCGATAACAAGGCTCTCATTGACTATGTAAACAACATTCAGCAGCCATGTAACGCTCAGCAGGGCGACAAGCTCCCTGTTTCAACATTCGTTGATATGGCTGACGGTACATTCCCGCAGGGTTCTGCTGCATTTGAAAAACGTGGTATTGCAGTTAAGGTTCCTGAATGGAAGCCGGAAAACTGTATCCAGTGTAACCAGTGTGCTTACGTTTGTCCTCACGCTGTAATCCGTCCTGTTGCTATGACAGCTGATGAACTCGCTAAGGCTCCTGCTAATACAAAGTCACTCGACTTCAAGCCTGCTCTTAACGACCTCAAGTTTGTTATGACAGTTTCAACTCTTGACTGTACAGGCTGCGGCGTATGTGCTAACGTATGTCCTGCTAAGGAAAAGGCTCTCGTTATGCAGCCAATCGCTTCACAGATGGCTGAACAGGCTGTATTTGATTACGGCGTAACTATTGACGAAAAGCCTGAAGTTGCTGCTAAGTTTGCAGAAACAACTGTTAAGGGTTCACAGTTCAAACAGCCTCTCCTCGAATTCTCAGGTGCTTGTGCTGGTTGTGGTGAAACTCCATATGCTAAGCTCATCACTCAGCTCTTCGGTGACAGAATGTACATCGCAAATGCTACAGGCTGTTCATCAATCTGGGGTGGTTCTGCTCCTTCAACTCCTTATACAACTAATAAGGAAGGCAAGGGTCCTGCTTGGGCTAACTCACTCTTTGAAGACAACGCTGAATACGGTTACGGTATGTTCCTCGCTCAGAAGACTCTCCGTGACAGAGTAATCGCTAAGGTTGTTTCTATCAAGGATAAGGCTAATGATGCAACAAAGGCTGCTATCGACAACTTCCTCGCAACAGCTAATGACGGCAAGGCTAATGCTGCTGCAACAGCTGAACTCGTTAAGGCTCTTGAAAACTGCGACTGCGGCTGCGAAACAGTTAAGGAAATACTCGCTGCCAAGGATTACCTCAGCAAGAAGTCAATGTGGGTATTCGGCGGTGACGGCTGGGCTTACGATATCGGATTCTCAGGTCTTGACCATGTAATCGCTTCAGGCGAAAACGTAAACATCTTCGTATTCGATACAGAAGTTTACTCAAATACAGGCGGACAGGCTTCCAAGTCAACTCCAACAGGTGCTATTGCTCAGTTTGCAGCTGCCGGTAAGACTGTTAAGAAGAAAGACCTCGCTGGTATTGCAATGAGCTACGGTTACGTTTACGTTGCACACATCGCTATGGGTGCAAATCAGGCTCAGTGTATCAAGGCTATTGCTGAAGCCGAAGCTTATGACGGTCCGTCACTCATCATTGCTTATGCTCCATGTATCAACCATGGTATCAAGACAGGTATGGCTACTGCTCAGGCTGAAGAAAAGAAGGCTGTAGAAGCTGGTTACTGGCATCTTTACAGATACAACCCAACTCTCAAGGCTGAAGGCAAGAACCCATTCATTCTTGATTCAAAGGCTCCGAACATTGATGAATACAAGAACTTCCTCATGGGCGAAGTACGTTACAATGCTCTTGCAAGACAGAATCCTGAAAGAGCTGAAAAACTCTTCAGTCAGGCTATTGAAAATGCTAAGGACAGATATGATTACCTTACAAGACTTTCAAAGCTTTATGGTGAAAACTAATCAGAACTTTTGATATTAATTGATTGTTCTTAAATAAAAGACAGGCGTATCACTTTTACAAGTGGTATGCCTGTTTGCTTTATTATACTTTTGTATGGGCAAGAATTGGTCGCTCGAATGAGCGAAACGGGGGTGCGGGGGCAGCAGCCCCTGCCTTTCAATTCGTTAAGAAAAGTTTTTTGTCAAACTTTTTCCAAAAAAAGTTTGAGCGAACGGAGTTCGCTGAATAGAAATAATAAAATTCCCAGTAAATAACAAAGAGCGACCAATGGTCGCCCTTTGCAATTTATATAAATATTTCTTATTTATTGCGTTCAAGATAATCATTTACTTTTTCATCATTTGCGGCTGCTTCAAAACAATCAGACATCTCATATATTTCATTATAAAGAAATTCTTTCAATGTTCCGAAATTTGTTAATTCGCCCTCATCATCGCATTGAATTATTTCGCCTGTTTCAAGTTTCATAAGGAGATAATATCCAACGCCGTCCGAACCAAGTACAACATAATCTTCTGAATCGCCTTCCTCAGACCAGTCACAATATCCGATATTATAGAATTGCTCAACCTGTTCAAGACAATCAAAACTCATTTTTACAAATGTCTGATATCCGTTGGTAATCTGATAAAATGCCTTTAATTCCTCTGTTAATTTTATGCCTGTTCTGTTTTCAAATGCGGATATTTCTTCAATAGTTAATGGTACATACATTTTAAGCTGAATTTCATCATAATCCTCATCTTTTTCCGCAAGATATAAAAGTATTTCAAATTCTTCTTTAAAAATAGAATTATCGGGGATAATAACATCTTCTATGGACAAAGGTTTTCCAAGTATATATTTGTATTCTTCCGCCATGATTTTTCTCCTTAGTATAAATTTAACGTGAGTTCGATGGTTTATTTTGTAGGGGCGACCATTGGTCGCCCGTTATAGTCTACTGGGCTTTTGATTGTTTCTATTCAGCGAACTTCGTTCGCTCAAACTTTTTTTGGAAAAAGTTTAACAAAAAACTTTTTTAGTATGATTGGGCAGGGGCTTCGCCCCCGCACCCCCGTTTCGCTCATTCGAGCGACCAAAGGCTTTGCCTTTGGAAACCACCAGCTTTTTGAAAAAAGCTGGGCAAAAACTTTTGGTTTCGTATTTTGCTTTGTTGGTTCGGTTTATACATACCCGACCAATTGGAGAAGGTTGATACTCAAAACCGGAGCTGGCAAATTGCCGCAAAATGTACAACTTGTTATCCAAGAACTTTCTTTGCTACATCAACCGTTTCTTTTGCGTCCTTTGCATAGAAATCAGCACCGATTTTCTCAGCATATTCAGGAGTGAGAACTGCTCCGCCAACAACTACTTTGCAGTCAAGATTATTTTTGCGTATTAGTGCGATAGTTTCCTCCATTGATTTGAGAGTTGTTGTCATAAGTGCGGAAAGTCCTACAAGCTTTACATCATGCTCTATAACCGCATCGACAACAGTCTGATATTCAACATCTCGTCCGAGGTCTATAATTGTATATCCATAATTTTCAAGCAGAACCTTTACAATATTTTTTCCGATGTCGTGAATATCTCCCTTTACTGTGGCAAGAACTATTTTCCCCTTGCTCACAGGAGCAGCGTTTTCACTGACCATTTTCGCCTTGATGACATCAAATGCCGCCTGTGCAACACCTGCGGAAAGTATAAGCTGCGGCAGGAATATTTTTCCCTTTTCAAATTCATTTCCTGCCTTGTCGAGTGCAGGAATAAGCATCTGATTTACAACCTCCATTGCATCATGCGTTTTAAGAAGCTCGGCGGTTATCCTTGCACCATCATTTTTAAGACCGTTTTCAATCGCATAGAATATATCAATATCTTCCTTTTTAGCGGCAGGAGCTTGCTTTACAGGCTGTGCATTGCCATGTATACTGATGTATTCCGCTGCATTTTTATCAATATTTGCAAGAAGCTTGTACGCATGAACCGCACCTGTCATTGATGCAACATTAGGATTGATAATCGGCAAATCAAGACCGTATGCAAGAGCCATTGTCAAGAAGTTATGGTTGATGAGTTCACGCTCGGGCAGACCAAATGATATATTTGATACTCCGAGAACTGTTTTAAGTCCAAGCTTATCCTTTACCATCTTCAATGCCCTGAGAGTTTCCATAACGCCTTCCTGTTCAGCAGAGGCAGTAAGAGTAAGGCAGTCGATAAATATATCCTGTTTTGGAATACCCATTTCAACGGCACGATTCATAATCTTTTCGGCAATCTTAAATCTGTCCTCAGCTTTTTTGGGAATACCGCCCTTATCAAGCGTAAGACCTACCACACACGCACCATATTTTTTTACAAGCGGAAGTACATTATTGAGTGAGTCCTCCTCGCCGTTTACGGAATTTACAATCGGCTTGCCGTTGTATACCCGAAGTGCTGATTCAAGTACACGTGGAATAGTTGAGTCAATCTGCAATGGAGTATCGGTTATACCCTGTATAGCCTTTATGGTTCGTATCATCATATCATTTTCATCAATATCAGGCAGTCCGACATTGACATCAAGCAAATCTGCACCGGCATGAATTTGTTCGATAGCCTGATTGAGAATATAATCTATATCATTGTTTATAAGAGCCTGCTTGAATAATTTTTTGCCGGTCGGATTGATACGCTCACCGATAATTCTCGGCTGGTCAATAACTACTGTACATGATGCAGAACATACAGATGCAGGAATATCCCTCATCTTTCCGCAATATTTCATGCCGGAAAGATTTTTTATGGTTTCTCTGATATAGTCAGGAGTTGTACCGCAGCAGCCTCCGAAAAATTTAACGCCTTTTTCAGCAAAAATTTTCATATATTCGCCGAACTGCTCCGCATTTACATTATAGAGATTTGTAACAGGGTCAGGAAGTCCGGCATTTGGTTTTACAATAATCGGAGTATTTGTCCATTTCATCATCTCATCAACAATAGGAGCAAATTCGGCAGGACCTAATGAACAGTTTATACCTATTGCATCAGCTCCAAGTCCCGATAATGTGAGAGCCATTGATGATACTGAACAGCCTGTGAATGTTCTCAGATTTTCCTCAAATGACATTGTGCATAATACAGGCTTGTCTGAATTCTCCTTGCAGGCGAGAAGTCCTGCCTTTACTTCAAGCAGGTCTGTCATAGTTTCCAGCACTATAAGGTCAGCATCTTTTCCGGCTTCAATCTGTTCTTTGAATATATCATAAGCCTCATCAAAGGAAAGGTTTCCTGTGGGTTCAAGAAGCTGTCCGATAGGTCCTATATCGAGTGCAACGAGCGTATCTGATGATTTACAGGCATTACGGGCATTTTCAACAGCCTTTCCGATAATTTCCTGCACTGAATATTTGCTGTGCTTTAATTTATATCTGTTTGCTCCGAATGTGTTTGTATAGATAATATCCGAGCCGGCATCTGCATATGATTTATGAATATCCATTATAAGCTTGGGATTGGTTATGTTGAGTTCTTCGGGGATACCTCCGAGTTCAAGACCTGATGCCTGAAGCATTGTACCCATAGCACCATCAAGGAATACGAAATCATTATTTAAAAGTGTTTTAAAATCCACAATGTTCACCCTTTCTTCTGTACTGACAGGTATCATGCAAATTGCAGGTCTGACAGCCTCTGTGTTTGTTGGTTAAAGGAGTTTCAGAAAGTCCGATAACAGCGGTAACTGACTTTTTCGGAGTGAGTATGTTTGAAGCATTTGTGCATAATCCGATACGTCTTGGAGCATCAAGCACATCAAGGAATTTCGTCTGAATATCAATCGGCAAATCGCCATAGCCTGCACTGTAACGCCATGTATGATAGTATTCGGGCAGTTTTTCATGTATTTCCATTTCGGCAGTATCGCATACCTGTTCAATGCATACGCTTGCGGCACTGTCCAGTATAACAGCTTCTGCCATGTCATGTATCTGAGCATTTCGTATAAGCGTATCAGTATCAGCGGAAAGCGTGGCACACATCAAAGCCGCTTTTTTACAGCCCTTGAGATGTTCCTGAATATCATTTCCGCTTAATATGAGATTACAGTTTGCAAGATGTATTCCATCAGGCATGAATGAAATATTAAAAACTCTGTACAGAAAATGCGGTTTTATGGTATTGAGCATTTTTTTACAGCATACATCAAGCATATTCTGAATTTTTTCATCAGGCTTATTATTGCCGTATCCTAAATATCTGAGAACTTCACTCTGATTTATCGTGGAAATCAATTTAAAGCTTCAACTCCTTAAATTAACGTAGATTTGAAAGTGTTCGCTGAAATTAAGACGCTATATTCTAAGCAATCCCGAAACAGCATCACTTATTTTTCTTGCTACATACGGATTATTCATTGTATAGAGATGAATTCCGTCAACTCCATGCGATATAAGGTCAACTATCTGGTCAATCGCATATGCTATACCTGCATCACGAAGTGCATCGGGGTGATATTCATATCTCTGCATCATCTTTGAAAATTTTGACGGCAGACTTGCTCCGCACATCGAAACCATTCTTTCAATCTGTTTTTTATTTACAACAGGCATAATTCCTGCTTCAATCGGAACATCTATTCCGGCAATTCTTGCCTTTTCCTGAAATGAATAGAAAAGCTGATTATCAAAGAAAAGCTGTGAGATAAGATGTTCAGCACCGCAGTCAACCTTATGCTTCAGATTTTTAATATCATCAACCATTGATTCAGCTTCAATATGACATTCCGGATAACAAGCCCCTGCAATATCAAATGAATTGTTGGTTTGCTTGATGAATTCTATAAGTTCACTTGCATATTTAAAATCCTGCTTCGGAGGAATATCGGGGTTTATATCTCCTCTGAGAGCAAGAATGTTTTCAATTCCGTTTTCCTTGAATTCGTTTAATATTGATGTTATTTCAGATTTTGTGAAATTTATACATGGAAGATGTGCAACAGATTCGATGCCATACTTATTTTTTATGGTAGATGCAATTTCGCAGGTCAGTGAATTTGCACCGTTTCCGCCGGCTCCATATGTGACGCTGATAAAATCAGGTGAGAGGTCATGCAATTCCTCAAGAGTTGAATATATTGTATCAATTGAGGAAGTTTTTTTCGGCGGAAATATTTCAAAAGAGAATACAGTTTTATTCTCTGAAAACATATCCTTTATTTTCATATATAAAAGCTCCTTTTATTTTATATTAACATGAGTTCGATAGATTTATTTTGTAATGGCGAACTATATTCGCCAGTCTT
>JBJEQS010000248.1:0-2118 GCA_051881875.1 Oscillospiraceae bacterium | reverse complement strand
CCTACAAAATGAAAAACAATCCGTATTGTTATCCCTTGCGGCTGTCCGTGAAACACATCAAATCCCACGGAACGCCGAGGACGGCGTTCTCTACGGGAGAAGTGCAATTTTTTGCATTGGATTTATCTGTAATCTTTCCAATCCTCAGGCGCTATGCGCCAGCTCCTTTGCCAAAGGAGCCCATACAATAGGTTGCGGCTTCGTTAGCCTCCTTAGAAAAGGAGGTGGCACGGCGTAAACCGTGACGAAGGATTGATAAACCAACCGGCAAACAATTTTCCTGAAACGCACAAACCCGCAAATAATCCGTAGGGTTCGGCGTCCCCGACGAACCGATTCGCCAAGGGCGAATAATGCAAATTTTCCTTTTGGGACGATGTGGGCATCGTCCCCTACAAAATGAAAAACAAATCGTAGGGGGCTGTAAAAAAACAGCCTGAAAAAATCCGAGATTCGTGTAAAAGCGAGTCTCGGATAATTTTTATGTGGAAAAGCGGTTGATATGTGGAAAATTATTACAATCAGAACACACCAACTAAACCGACGAGTTTTTTCGTCAGTTTGGTTGAATAATTTTTAAGTTCTTTTAAGCAGCAAGTTGCTTCATTTGTTTCTTCAAATGATATTTGTGAAGATTAAAACCGCAGGAAATCATGGAAATCTCCAAAATTACACCTTTTAATCCTCGTCTTCTTGCTCTTTTGTAGGCTCTGTTCCATTTTATTGTACCAAAGGCACCCTCTGCCTGTATGCTTCTGTTCATACAAAGTAATGCACCTTGAACACTGTTAAGATTGTGCAAAACTTCTTTATGAAACAGTGTCAGTTCTTCATTTATTCTGACAATTCTGTTGCCTTCACATTTGCAACATTTCTCTTTATACAAACAACCTGAACAGTCTTCACATTGATACATTTCTTCCGTTCTGCCGAATTCGTTTCCTCTTACAGGTCTGCTGTAAAGATAATGAAATTCTTTGCCGTTGGGACAAACGGGATTTCCGTTTTCATTTATCGGAAAGTTTACAGCTCTGTAAGGATTGTTGTGGTAGTCTTTATCTTCAGTTTCCTTTTTGAACATAGTGAATTTCATATACTTTTTCATACCGTGTTCTTCACAGTAAAGATAGTTATTAAAACTACCGTATCCTGCATCAGCTACCGGATACAAAGGATATCTGTGATATGTGTTATTGAATTTTTCCATTAAAGGTTGAAAGCAGTCCATATCTGATGCATATTGTTTTACATCTGAAACCGCTATGTATTCGTCACATATCCCAAGCTGAATATTGTAACCCGGAAGAAGTTGGTCGTTGCCCATATAGTCTTTCTTCATTCTGAAAAAGGTTGCATCGTTATCTGTTTTGGAATAACTGTTTCTTTCTTCACCGCAAGTTCTTATGTGCTTTGCATATTTCTTTAACTTATCTGTATATTCAACGAGTTTGTCATAGTTTTTTTGCTCTTTGGTTTTGTGGTGTCCTCTGCCTCGTACTATCAGAGATGGTGTAATTCCTGTCAGCTTAACATACTGCTCTGTTATCTGCTCTAAATATTCTATTGCATATTCTGTACGGACATCAAACCTGACTCCCTGATATATAATTTCTTTATTAATTTCTTCAAGTAATACAGTAACCTTATCAAAGGTCTTTTTTCGGTTCTTTATACTGCTTTTCTTCCATACCCAACTATACTTGTTTGCATTTGCAACAAGCTTTGTTCCGTCTATATATACATGATTGAGATCTACATTTTCTTTTTCAAAAATGTATTTATTGATTTCGACGAAAATATCTTCGATGCTTTCAGATAAACAATGATTCATAAAGTTATCTATTGTCATAAAACTCGGTGCATCATTATCCTGCAACAACCACATAAACCGTATATCTGTTTTACACAGCTTTTCTATTTCTCTTACGGATACATATCCATGTTCCATAAATGCGAACAGTATTACTTTCAGCAAGGTTTCCGAATCAAATCTTTTCCGACCTGTCCTGTTTTCCTTTACAACAAGATATCTTTTTAGGTCAATCTGCTCCAAAACCTCACAAAATGTATATACCGGGTCGGAAATTTCTATTATTTTTTCAATTTCCAGTGGTAATT
>JBJEQS010000247.1:0-2125 GCA_051881875.1 Oscillospiraceae bacterium | reverse complement strand
ATTTTTCATGAAAGGCTTTATTTTATGAATATTTATGGAAAAGATAATGCTGTGAATGTCGTTTCATCAATGATAAAAAATAACCGTCTTGCACATTCATTCCTCATTTACGGCAATAAAGGCGTCGGAAAAAAATTTCTTGCACGATATATCGCAAAGCTTATAATGTGCAGAAATAAAAATCCTGATAATCCCATTCCATGCGGAAAATGCCGCAGCTGTATGAATATTGATAAAAATGTTCATGCGGATATAATATTTGCGGAACATTCGGGAAAACTCGGCGGATTTTCAGTTGAAACTGCCCGTGAGGTATGCAGAGAGGCTCTTGTATATCCTAATGACAGCGATGCGAAAATATATATTTTTGAAGATGCAGACGCAATTTCAATTCCTGTACAGAACATACTCCTCAAAACCATTGAAGAACCGCCAGAATTTACATACTTTATATTCACAGCTTCATCAAAGGATATTTTTCTCGATACAGTTATATCAAGAGTAATTTCTCTCGGCGTCAGCGAATGTTCCGATGAGGAATGTATTTCCGCACTTGCTGAATATGGATTTACGGCGGAGGAAGTATCTCCGGCTGTTGAAGCATTCAGCGGAAATATCGGAAACTGTCTTTCATATATGAATGATGAAAATTTCAGACATACTGCTGAATTGACAAAAATACTTGCAGAATGTATAATTAATAATGATGAATATGGATTTCTTGCGGCTCTTGCCGATGCTGACAAGGATATGCTCAGGCAGATTATCCCCATGCTTGATACAATTATACGCAACAGTATGGTTATGAAGTATGATGATAACCTGACAACAGGCTGTTATCCTGACGAGTGCAGGCGGCTGGCAGGCATGATGGCAACTGAAAGAGGCTGTAAAATCCATGCTCTGTTCAATGAAGCTATGGAGCTTATAAAATCCAATGTGAATATAAAGCTTATATGTGCTTCACTGTGCGGAAATATTTTTGACTGCTAAAAGGAGTATTTATGATAGAAATTATAGGTGTTCGATTTAAAAAAGGCGGAAAGATTTATTATTTTTCCCCGAAAAATATGCAGATACCATGCGGTGAAAATGTTATTGTCGAAACAGCAAGAGGTGTCGAATGCGGTGAGGTTGTCATATCAAACAGAGAACTTGAAAAAAATTTCACTGCACAGATAAAGGAGATTATAAGAGTTGCCACTCCTGAAGATATGAAAATCGTAGAGTCAAACAAGAAGAAGGCTCAACACGCTTTTCAGGTATGCGAGGAAAAAATAAAATTCAGAAAGCTGAATATGAATCTTATTGATGTTGAATGTACTTTTGATAATAATAAGATACTTTTCTATTTTACTTCCGAAACAAGAGTGGATTTCAGAGAACTGGTAAAAGACCTTGCATCAGTATTCCGTACAAGAATTGAACTTCGTCAGATTGGTGTCAGAGATGAAGCGAAAATGCTCGGCGGTATTGGTATATGCGGCAGAGAATTCTGCTGTAAGGGATATATGGGGGAATTTCAGCCTGTATCCATAAAAATGGCTAAGGAACAGGGACTTTCACTCAATCCGACAAAAATTTCAGGCACTTGCGGCAGACTTATGTGCTGTTTAAAATATGAACAGGACGGATATGAACAGCTGCTTAAAATTACTCCGAAAGTTGGGGCATATGTAAAAACTCCGACCTGCAAGGGATACGTTGAGGAAATAAATCTGCTGACAGGCAAACTAAAGGTAAAGCCTGAAAATGATAAGGAAATGTCTTTGTTTGTCAGTCGTGATGATGTTGTAATAATAAAGGATTCCGAGATAAAACTGAATCGTGAGGAAATAAAGGCTTTGAAAGCACTTGAAGACAAATAGCCTAAACGGGCAGAGTGGATGCTCTCAGACAGGAGCGTCCACTGTTTTTATATAATATTAACGTGAGTTCGACAAACAAAAGAAAAAGTTTTGGTCAAGCTTTTTGCGGTAAGTTGACGCCGTCAATTTCCAGTATTTTTATTTATCCAAGCGGTCGGGTAGTTAAAAAATGTTATTACTAAGCAAAAGGCGAAATTAAAAGTTTTTGCCCAGCTTTTTGCGGCGAGTCGCCGCTTCCGGTTTTAAGTATTTTGTTT
>JBJEQS010000246.1:0-9321 GCA_051881875.1 Oscillospiraceae bacterium | reverse complement strand
GACCATGTACAGTTTTCTCCGCATGAGCCGCTGTCATCAGCTGAAGAATTATTATTATAATGTATTGTCGCATTTATCAAAAATCCATTATCAGAACCTATTTCAATACTATTCCATTCTGTTTCTGTTCCTGAGTAATAAACATCTGTTAATTCGCTACAATCACTAAATGCCTCTTTTCCAATAGAAGTAACACCATTAGGGATTTTTATTGATTTTAAACTCATACAATTATAAAATGCCCCTTCTCCAATAGAAGTAACACCATCAGGTATGGTTATTGATGTTAAGTCGCAACAATAAAAAAATGCACCACCTCCAATAGAAGTAACACTTTTAGGAATTTTTATTGATATTAAATTTCTGCAAAAGCCAAATGCCATTATTCCAATAGAAGTAACACTGTCAGAAATTGTTATTGATGTTAAGTTACTACAATTATAAAATGCATTATCGCCTATTGATGTTACACCATTTTCTATTATTATCGACTTGATATTTTCACAATAACTGTACCATGGCATGTCAGATAAACTATTGTAATTTTCCATATCACCCGAACCGCTTATAGTAAGAGTTCCGGTGGTTTCATCAAATGACCATGTACAGTTTTCTCCGCATGAGCCGCTTGCTGAAATATTTTCCGCACTTATTATATTTTCAATTTTTGGCAAATCAGGAGTTACAGCCGTTCCAGCCAAAGCTGCCGCACATATGTATGCAATTGTTTTTCTTATATACTTTTTCATAATAAAAAATCCCTTCATATATTCAAAAGCTTTTGCAAAATTAATTTCAATACGTTCCAGTAATTACAATTTTATTATATCATAAATAACATTACAAGTCAAGTTAAAAGAAAAATTCAGATAGAATATATGCACAAAATTTACTGTAAAATTTATTGAACGTGCATAAAATACGTTTGTGTTATTATAATTGCTTGCGGCATTGATTTAATAAATATCCGTGATATATTCATTGCCCGATAAGGTTTTTACCACTAGCAGAATGAAAAATCATGTTAAAATTACTAATTATAAGCTTTGATTCGCATTATTTTATACAAATCATCATAAATTTTCTTTGAAAAAACTGTGATTACATTGACTATTGTATATTTATTATATATAATTATATTAAATGAAAGTATTATCCAAGTCAATATGGCATAATGAATTACATAAGGAGAGTGATTTTTATGAAAAGAAAAAAAGTGCTTATTGCACAGATAATTTCAGGCATACTGGTGTGTAATTTACTTCCTGCTGTTAAGGCAAGTTCAGAAGATTATATTTCAACTCTTTCTGTAAATAATTTCAGCAGCAGTTCTGTTATAAAAAAATTAATATATGATGAAAAATCTTCTGATTATATAGCTGTTGAAATACCTGAAGATGAGATAAGGTATGACTACATATATAAGGATGATGACGGCAGTGATTACTGTGATATTATTTTAAAAGACAGTTCATGCGGCTATTCATATACAATAGATGAAAAAGCTGATATGGATTTATCAATGAGATATGAAAATCAGCTGATTTCTGTTCAGTCATCAAATACAAATGCAGTTGAATTTACTTTGGGAAATGCAAAAGCTTATGTGCAAGGCGGTGAGTTTGATATATCCTTTACAAACAATGAAGGATATTATGATTTGCCATGGTATAATATTGAAATATCAGGTACAGCATCTGATTCTGTGACTGTATCGGAAGGAAAATACTGTTATTTGGTGATAGGAAATAATCTTGATAACATAACAGCAGAAGCGTCAAATGATAATGTCACACTGACAGAAAAGTGTCCGTTTAAAAGTGATGCTGTACTTATAACCGCTGAAGATGAAAATACAATTATATTTGAAGACGTTTCAGATGATATAGATATAGATGTATCTGAATTACTGAATATTGAAAAATCAGACTTCAATAATGGTGATGTAAATTTGGACAATTCGGTTGATATTCGTGATTTAACCCTGATTAAACAGCATATTGTAAAAATGATAAAGCTGACCGGAAAAAATAAAGTAAGTGCTGATGTCATAGCAGACAATGTAATAGATGTAAAGGATATCAGCCAAATGATAAAGTATATTATTAAGCTGATAGATAAATTGTAAAATAATATGATTTATCATTAATATTTTGAAAACGATAAATTAAATTTAATCCAGTATTTTAAATTTATATATAAAGGAGTTATTTGTTATGATAAAGAATTTTTCAGAAATAAAGAGAATGTGTGCATTCGCTGTTTCACTGGCAATCTGCAGTACAGCTGTTTTATATAATTTTGATGCAGATACAATAAATGCCATAACTGAAGAAACATATAAAGGCTACACTTATAATCAGATAGTCAATATTCTTGAAAATTCAGATAATCTGGGTGAATTTTCAGTTGAAAGAAAAACCATAACACTTGCTGAAGCTGAAAAAACAGTTATGGTTGAATTCAGACTTGATAATGATAATTATATAAATAATGCTGTTTTTGATTTTGTATATGATGCAAATGACTTGATTTTAACAAACATTGAACTTGGTGACGGTGTTTACGACGATGATTTCGGACATCATAATGTCACAGCATCATTTCCTATTAACGTTGATTATACTGATGAACATCCGGGAGCATCAGGTCAGCTTGTAAAACTTACATTTAAAATAAGAGACCCTCAGGCTGGTGACAGATATGTAATAAATGCAGCTGCTCAAGATAAAATATACAGAACTAATGCAGATGGTTCAGAAACTGAAATTCTTCCTGCTTATAATTATGGATACATTGAAATTGCAGGCGATGAAGAAACAACCACAACTGCAGAAGTGACAACTACTGCGGAAACAACTACAACACCGAAAGTTACAACTACTGCGGAAACAACTACAACACCGAAAGTTACAACTACTGCGGAAACAACTACAACAACGAAAGTTACAACTACTGCGGAAACAACTACAACAAAAGTTACAACTACTACAGAAGCAACTACAACTACCACTACTACAACTCCATCATCTCCGCAGGAAAGATTTGTATGGCAGGAGGATAACTGGAATTTTACCAATTCACATGAATACTTTGGATATGGAGTTTACAATATCAAAAAGGAATATCTTGATGTTCTTCTTTCACAGTCAAGCAATATAGAAAAAGAAGAAATACTTGATTTACAGAACAGTTCATGGGGCGGCTCATGCTATGGTCTGGCTGTAACATCAGTATTGTCAAAAACATCAATATTCAATGTTCCAAAATGGCATTCGGGTGCAAGATATATTTATGACTTGCCGACTCCTAAACAAAACAGTGATGTTGAATCAATTATAAATTATTATTTCCTGACACAGGTAACAGATGATATATGGCAGGAACGCTGTGCAACTGATTATGAACCTGAAAAAACCAAGATTGAAAGAATGAAAAAATATTTTGCGGATTCATCAAATAAAATGCCTGCATTATTCTGTTTCTGCTGTCCATGGTGGGGAGGTCATGCTGTTGTTGCATATGACGATGTTGAGAAATCAGGTACTGTAGACGGTTTCAGTTATACAGGATATTTTAAGATTTATGATAATAACTGTTCAAAATATAATGAAGAATTTAATTTTTATTATAATGATAATGGTGAATGGATAATTCCTTATTATGGAATAAACAGCTATTACTATGGTGCATATATTTCACTTTTTACTGCCGATAAATCACTTATAAATACTCATGGATATTTTGATGAGAACGGTAATCCAAAATCTATTGGAAAAGTTTCAAATAATACATATAATGATTTTATTGCAAGCATGAAATCAAATACAGGTGAAGCAGATTTCAATATTACAAAGATAAAAAATACAGATGATTTCGGTGCGGCAGGAGATGCAATTGATGATGACGAAATAAGAATTTCCCATTCAATGTTTGCATTGGGAGATGTTTCAGAAGTAGATATTCTTCTTAAAGATGATACATCAGGCTACAGATATCAGGTTAATGACGGTCAAACAGCAAATCTTGAGCTTTCAATGAGATATCAGAATAATTCATTCAAGGCATATTCTGATAAGGCGGAAACTGTGGATTTTCTTCCTGACGGTACCGTTTCAATAGAAACAGTTGATGGTAATTTTAATTTAAGTGCCACATTCAATGAGGGATTTTATTCACTTCCATGGTATACTGTAAAGGCAGTTGGCAGTAAATCAGACCTTGCAGAATTAAAGCAGGTCGATGATGGATTTATACTTAAAGGTGATAATCTCAGTGATATTGCAATTACGGCAAACAATGACAATATTGTTGCAGGTGCAGGATTTTCAACAGAATATGACAGCGTGCTGATTTATGCCGTTGATGATAATACTGTCGGAATAAAAGCCGATACAGACAATGACGGAAATTATGAAACAATTATTGAAACAGCAAAATATCTGAAAGGTGATGCAAATTCTGACGGAATAATAGATGTAAGAGATGTAACATTGATTGCACAGAATATTGTAAAGCTGGAAGACATTACCAATATCCAGACAATGAACAGCGATGTTATCTGCGATGGCATTGTTGATATAAAAGACCTTGGACAGCTGAAAAAATACCTCATCAAAGTTATTGACAAATTTTAATTAAACATAAAAGGTGATGAATTATGAAAAAATACAAAATGATTGCGGTTGGTATGTCAGCATTGCTTGCGGCATACTGCCTGCCGATTGACAGCAGTAACGGAGTAAAGGACTTTTTTACAGCAGTAAATGTGGAAGCCGTTTCAGATGACAGCGGTTCATGCGGAGAAAACTGTACATATACTTTTGATTCTGCAACAGGAACTCTTACAATAAGCGGTTCCGGTGATATGTATAATTATGATAATGACAGCAATAAAGCTCCTTGGTATGATTACTGCTTACATATTAAATCTGTTATTATTGAAAATGGTGTTACTTCTATTGGAGAGTGGTCATTTTATAATTGCAGTAACTTAACAGAAATAACAATCCCTGACAGTGTTACTTCTATTGGAAGTAATGCATTTGAGCATTGCAGTAGTTTAACAGAAATAACAATTCCTGACAGTGTTACTTCTATTGGAGGTGGTGCGTTTTATGATTGCAGTAGTTTAACAGAAATAACAATTCCTGACAGTGTTGCTTCTATTGGAAATTGTGCATTTAATGCTTGCAGTAGCTTAACAAATATTATTGTAGATGATAATAATAAAAACTATATAAGTATTGATGGAATATTATTTAATAAAGATAAATCATTATTAATGAAATATCCTGAAGGTAAAAAAGATACATATTATATAATACCAAACAGTGTTGATTCTATTGGAAATTGGTCATTTTATAATTGCAGTTTAACAGAAATAACAATCCCTGACAGTGTTACTTCTATTGAAAGTTCTGCATTTTATAATTGCAGTGGATTAACATCAATAACAATTCCTGACAGTGTTACTTCTATTGGAAGTGGTGCATTTGAATGTTGTGCTAACTTAAAGTCTATAACAATTCCTGACAGTGTTACTTCTATTGAATATTATACATTTAGAAATTGCAGCAGCTTAACATCAATAACAATTCCTGACAGTGTTACTTCTATTGGAAGTAGTGCATTTGCGAATTGCAGTAGTTTAACAGAAATAACAATCCCTGACAGTGTTACTTCCATTGGACAGTCTGCATTTAGTAATTGCAGTAGCTTAACAAATATTATTGTAGCTGATAATAATAAAAACTATATAAGTATTGATGGAATATTATTTAATAAGGATAAATCATTATTAATGAAATATCCTGAAGGTAAAAAAGATACATATTATATAATACCAAATAATGTTACTTCTATTGGAAGTTTTGCATTTTATGATTGCAGTAGCTTAACAGAAATAACAATTCCTGACAGTGTTACTTCTATTGGAAGTTATGCATTTAGTAGTTGCAGTGGTTTAACATCAATAACAATTCCTGACGGTGTTACTTCTATTGAAAATTATGCATTTTATGGCTGTAAAAACTTAACAGATGTTTATTACTCAGGAACAGAAACGGAATGGGAAAGTATTACAATAATTTCAGGAAATGAATGTTTAACAAATGCAACAATTCATTATAATGAAAAACCTGAAAAAACTACAGCTGATGCCTCTTTTTCAGTTGAAAAGAAAACAGTTCCGCTTGACAGTGCAGATGATGAAATTGAACTGGAATTTAAACTTGATTCAAAGGATATAAAAATTGCCAACGGAAAATTTGATTTTACATATGACACGAATTATATGACGCTTACATCTATAAGTGCAGGAAGCGGTGTTTTATCCGAAGATTTCGGGCATAATAACACAACTGCAAGTTTCAGTATCAATTCCGATAAAGGTGCAGGCGGACAGCTTGTTGTTATGACATTCAAAATAAAAGACGCTCAGGAAGGCGATAAATATTCCGTAAAAGTCACAAATTCAGGTGACATTTCAGGCATTGATTCAAGCGGAAATCCTGTAACCATAAATCCCGTTTACAGCAACGGATATATTGAAATAACAGCACCGTCATCATCTTCCGGAAAAGCTTTTGAATGGAAGAAAAATAACTGGAGTTTTACAAATTCAACTGAATATTTTGATAATAAAAAGACATGGTATATCACAGACAGCGACCTTGATAAATTGTTGTCACGCTGTAATAATAATGAAAAAACCAGCATAAAGAAAAAACTGAAAAAAAATAGTCGCTGGGACGGCTCATGTGTTGGACTTAGTATTCTTTCAGTGCTTAATGCACAGAATGTGTTCAAAACGAATAACTATTTTGAAAATACTTCATATCTTTATGATGTACCTGCACCACAGCGTGATGATATTGAATCTTTGATAACATATTATCATCTCGCACAGAAACTAGACTCATTCTGTCAGAAAAAAAATGAAACTGCATATCTTACCGAATCAGAAAAACTTACTGAAATAATATCAATGCTGACTGAATTCGATGAACCGCTTGTTCTGCTTTATTCACAGAAAAGTTTCGGCGGTCATGCAGTAGTTGCATATGGAGTTGAGGAAGGTTCATGGATAAAAAACAACACAAGATATTCGGGAAGAATATTGATTTATGATAATATAAATAATCAATTTGATGACGATTACTGTTTGTATTACAATTCTGATTTGACAAAGTGGACTATACCCGCTTATCCGTCTGTAAACACATCAAAAAAGGCTGAAATAAGACTTTACAGCAATAAATCAGAAATAATAAACAGCATCAGTTATTTTGATGACAAATCAGCAAACACATCATTGACAAATAATTACATTGCGGATTTGAATACAAATGTTCATGATTCTGATTTTTCACTCAGCAAGGTTTCCGTCAGCAATGGGGATTTCAGTGCAGGCGGTACTCTTAAAGATGATGAAATAAGAATGGATTATGATTATTCAGCCGATGGTTCAGTTTCGGAATATTATGATATTCTTCTCAAAGACAGCAAATCAGGATATATGTATAAAATTGATTCCGAGCCTACTGATGTGGATTTGTCAATGAATTATGAGAATGACTTGCTTTTTGCTGATGTAAAAAATGCAGAATATGTGGCATTTACTCCTGACGGATATATTGAAGCAGGAGCTTCGGAAGGTGATTTTAAACTTGAGGCAGTATCAAATGAGGGTTCATATACTCTGCCATGGTATGATTTATCTGTCTGCGGATATGGAAGCAATTATATTTCACTTGAAAAGGTTAATAATGGATACATAATCTCAGGAGATAATCTTACAAATGTAAAAGTTCTTGCAAATAATGATGAAATCTATGCAGGAACAGTGTTCACCACAGATTATGACAGTGTACTTGCATATGCAATTGATGATTATACAATAGGCATAAAGGCAGATAGTAATAACGATGGCATTTATGATAAAATATTGAATTCTGATTCATTTAAAACAGGAGATGCCAATTGTGATGGATTAATTGATATTCGTGACGTAGCAATGCTTCAGCAGTATATTGTAAAAATTGCAGACCTTGATGATACAGAAATGTATATGTCTGATATTATCGCTGATAATAAAGTTGATGTAAAGGACCTTTCTCAGCTGAAAAAATACCTCATCAAAGTAATTGATAAGTTTTAATAATAAACTCCTCATGCTGATAAAATTAATTCAGCATGAGGAGTTTTGGTGCATTTTAAATATTTGTATGATATAATAAAATCAGAGTACAAAGGATATTGATAATAAATTCAGCAGACTTGATATTCTGATGAATGTAGGGGATAAGCAGATAAACATTGAAATGCAGGTATGCAAATGAAAGGGAGTGTACAATAAAGTAGTTATGTATCTGACAAAATTATCATATTTGATTTTAATCAGATATTATATTATAACACAGCTTGTATGCTAAAATCTTTTTAACGCTGTAATTTATGCGTTCTTCTGTAATTATACCTTTATTAACAGCATTTAACACTTCATAATAACCATTTGTGTCACAGGTTGCAATCATATCATTACCTGCCTGAATAGCTTTTACATAAGAATTGGATATATTTGCGGTCGCACCCATATCAAGTGAATCCGTAACAATTATTCCTGAAAACCCCAGAACATCTTTTAGTATTCTATGTATCTCAGGAGATAAAGAGGCAGGATTTTCACTGTCAAAACAGGATATTGTATTATGATTTACCATTATAAGAGGAACTCCTGCATCTATTCCTTTTTTGAATACTTTCAAATCGTTTTTAAAAAAGTAATCAAGAGACCTGTCATCATAAGATGCAGAATTATGAGTATTTAAATTATCCCCATATCCGGGAAAATGTTTCAAAGTACAGCCTAACCCTGATTTATTATAAGCATTAACAGAAGTTTCTATGAAATCAGCAGTTTCTTTTGCTGATTTTCCGAAAGTTCTGGAGTAGATATAGCTTGAAGAATCAGTACATACATCAGCAACAGGAGCTAAATTTGTATTCAACCCCAAATCAGATAATAGTTCTGATTTTTCACAAGTTTCATTAAATATTCCATCGAAACCTGATTCAGCATAACTTTCCTGCGGCGAAAGAAAAGGAGTGCTTCTGAAATTTGAATACTTACTGATTCTTACTACTGTTCCGCCTTCTTCATCTGTACTGATAATTAACGGATATTTACTTGATGACTGATAGGATTTTATTTTTTGCTGTTCAGATAATATTGTATTTCCTTCAAAATTATATGCAAAAAGCACAATGAAGTGCCCCCTGTCAAGTAGACAGCCGAAAAAACAAAAGAATATTTAGAAT
>JBJEQS010000245.1:0-9322 GCA_051881875.1 Oscillospiraceae bacterium | reverse complement strand
ATTGACCACCATAAAGAAAAATATTGACTAAACACCGGAGGCGGCGACTCGCCGCTTTACTGATGCTCAAACTGTGAGTTATAAAGTTCCGAATAGAAGCCGTTCATTTCAAGCAGTTCCTCATGCGTACCATGTTCAACTATATCGCCGTCTTTCATGACAATAATCATGTCAGCATCTCTTATGGTAGAAAGTCTGTGAGCGATAATAAAGCTTGTTCTGCCCTTCATCAGATTATCCATAGCCTTTTGTATACGCACTTCCGTACGGGTATCGACAGAGCTTGTTGCCTCATCAAGAATAAGTATTTTCGGGTCGGCAAGGATTGCTCTTGCGATTGTTAAAAGCTGTTTCTGTCCCTGTGAAACATTGCTTGATTCCTCATTGAGTACCATGTTATAGCTGTCAGGGAGCGTCTTGATAAATCTGTGAACATGAGCTGATTTTGCCGCTTCGATAACCATTTCATCAGTTGCATCTTCTTTGCCGTATCGGATATTCTCCATAATAGTGCCATTGAAAAGCCATGTATCCTGAAGCACCATTCCGAATAATTCACGGAGTTCACTGCGGTTGAAATCTCTGATGTCATGACCGTCAATGAGTATTGAACCGCTGTTTACATCATAAAATCTCATAAGCAGTTTAATCATGGTTGTTTTTCCCGCACCTGTCGGACCTACTATGGCGATTTTCTGTCCCTGTTTTACACTTGCACTGAAATCGTTTATGATAATTTTATCGGGATTGTAGCCGAATTTTATGTTTCTGAATTCAACATTGCCCTTTATGCCTTCAATGGATACAGGCTTTTCGGCGGTGAGGACTTCCTCATCTTCTGCAAGGAATTCAAAAATTCTTTCAGCGGCGGCAACAGTTGACTGGAGCATATTGGAAACCTGTGCAATCTGAGAGATTGGCTGAGTGAACTGCTTTGAATAGGTGATGAATGAAAGAATATCACCGACAGCAATTCTCTGCTTTATGGTAAATATGCCGCCTACAATGGCTATGCCAACATATCCGAGGTTTCCGACAAAGTTCATTACAGGCATCATAGTACCTGAGAAAAACTGTGCTTTCCATGCAGATTCATAGAGCTTTGTGTTATAATCATCAAATTTTCTGAATTCTGTTTCTTCGCCGTTGAATGCCTTTACAACAGTATGCCCGCTGAATGTTTCCTCAATTTCGCCGTTTACATTTGCAAGATAGTCCTGTTGATTTTTGAAGTGGACTTGTGATTTTTTCATTACCAAGCCTATGATAGCGAGAGAAAGCGGGAGCATAAGGAGAGTTATAAGCGTCATAACCCAGTCGATAGAGAACATCATAACGGTTATGCCGACAACGCTGACAATTGAGGTTATAAGCTGAGAGGCACTCTGATTAAGGCTCATTGAAAGTGTATCAACGTCATTTGTGATTACGGAAAGAGTTTCGCCATGAGTTTTTGTATCAAAATAATTCATCGGCATACGATGGATTTTTTCAGAAATTTCCTTTCTCAGCTGATATGAAAGCTTCTGCGATACACCACTCATTATAAAGCCCTGCAAATATCCGAGCAAAGCACTTATTATATAGAGGATTATGAGGAAAAGGAGCATATCAGCAATTTTATCGAAATCAATTTCTCCCTGTCCCGATATTTTCAGCATAACGCCGTTGAAAAGTTCAGTTGTTACATTACCTAATTTCTTAGGGCCGATTATATTAAAAACGGTACTTCCGACAGCGAATATGAAAACCATTGCAATCTGGAGTGTATATCCGGAGAGATATTTGCCGAGCTGTTTTATACTTTTTTTGAAATCCTTTGCCTTTTCGCCTGAAGGCATTCCTTTAGGCTTATGTGCTGCATTGCTCATTATTCAAGTTCCTCCTTTGAAAGCTGTGAAACTGCAATCTGTCTGTAAGTTTCACATGACTGCATAAGCTCCTTGTGAGAACCCTTGCCGACAATACGACCATCATCAAGTACGATAATCTGTTCGGCATTGAGAACAGTGCTTATACGCTGTGCTACTATTATAATAGTGCTGTCTTTTGTTTTTTCCCTGAGAGCCTTTCTAAGAGCAGAATCCGTCTTGTAATCGAGTGCGGAAAAGCTGTCGTCAAAGATGTATATATCAGGCTTTTTGGCGATAGCTCTTGCGATTGAAAGACGCTGTTTCTGACCGCCCGAAACATTTGTACCGCCCTGTGAAATATCATCATCAAACTGTTTTATCTTTGAATTGATGAATTCAAGAGCCTGAGCAGTTTCAGCGGCACTTCTGATATTTTCATCAGAGGAATCCTCCGAACCATATGCGATATTTGATGCAATAGTGCCTGAGAAAAGGAATGCTTTCTGCGGAACATAGCCTATACTTTGACGCAAGTCATGCGAGGTTACATCTTTTACATTAACACCGTTTACAAGAATTTCGCCGTCACTTGCCTCATAAAATTTCGGGATAAGATTGATAAGGGTTGATTTGCCGCTTCCCGTACTTCCTATTATGGCAGTAGTTTCACCAGGCTTTGCGGTGAATGATATATTCTCGATAACATTTTCATCAGCACCGGGATACTTGAATGATACATTTCTGAATTCAACAACGCCTCTCTGTGAGCTGTCGAATTCAGCAGATTTTTCAGGTTCTCTGATAGAAATTTCAGTGTTTATGACTTCATCAATACGCTTGAGGGATACCAATGCTCTCGGGAGGAATATTGACATCATTGAAATCATAAGGAAAGCCATGATAATCTGAATTGTATAGCTTATGAAAGCGGTAAGGTCGCCAACCTGCATATTTCCGATATCGACCTGTTTGGAACCTACCCATATTATGAGTACGCTCATGCCGTTCATAATGAATGTCATAAACGGCATCATAACAGCCATAATTCTGTTTACAAAGAGGTTAACTCTTGTGAGTTCGGTATTTGCATTGTCAAAGCGTATTTTTTCATGCTCCTCACGGCTGAACGCTCTGATTACAGGCAGACCTGTGAGAATTTCCCTTGAAACAAGGTTAAGCTTATCGACAAGCTGCTGGAGTATCTTGAATTTAGGGAGTGAGCAGGCGAAAAGCAGCATTACAATGGAAATTACACTGATTACACCAACTCCGATAACCCATGACATTGACGCACCCTGATTTAATACCTTGAGATACGCACCGATACCGATTATAGGGGCATAAGCGACCATACGCAGAACCATTATAATAACCATCTGTATCTGCTGAATATCATTTGTACATCTTGTTATCAGTGAGGCTGTTGAGAATTTATTGAATTCATTGCCTGTAAACTGAATAACTTTTCTGAATACCATGCTTCTTAGGTCACGGCTTGCCGAAGCGGCAATTTTTGCGGCGAGCAGGGTAATGAATACTGTACATACGGCAATAATGAGGGCGATGGAGAGCATTTTCAGACCGGTATGAATGATATAGTCAAGCTGCATTGTATCCATATCGACACCGAGAGTTTCATATTCGGACTGAATGAATGAAACTGCCATCTGACTTATCATGCTTTCATCATATTTTTCATATTCCTCCTTAGCCGCCTGAATAAACTGCATCTGAGCGGCATCTTCTGCGGAAAGACCGGCTGATGCCTGCTGTATATAATATGCTGTAAATACGGCTTTTCCGAAAATGCTGTCGAGATTGTCATATGTTTCCTTTGACAAATCATCATTTATGCGGAAAATCTGACCATATTCATTGCTGTAATCAGCATTTGAATCGTGATAATTTTCCATAACAGCAGCTTTTTCATCTTCATTCATAAAGGCTGAAAGCATATCAAGCTGTGATTTTCTGATAATATCGGGGGCAACTCTTTCGATACCCTTCTGCTGAATACCGATATTGATAATATCGGAGGTATAATCGGGGAGTGCGAGTTCTCCGAATGCCTCGATTGTGAGCAGTACGAGTATTGCAATAATTGCAAGAGTTGATTTTTTTAAAATTTTCAACAGGTTTTTCATAATGGAATAAAATTCTCCTTTCTTTCTTTCGGAATTTTACATTTGTTTTTTGTCATTATTTTTTTCGATTACGCTGATAGCCACCTCCATAAAACGTATAAACTCTGCTGTGTTTTCCTCACCGAGTTCATCGGCGATTAAAGCTAAAAGATTATCAAAGCTTTTCTTTGTATTGATAAGATACAGCTTTCCGTCCTCCGAAATACTTATATATACCACTCGTCTGTCATCAGAGCTGTGTGAGCGTGTGATGAAATTCTTTTTTTCGAGGATATTGAGCATTTTGGAAACGGCAGATTTGGGAAGCCCCGTATATTTGCTTATGCTTGAAGCTTTGACGCATCTGCCGTCAAATTCGGGAGAATGTTCTATACAGCAGTTTAGTGCATTCAGAAACATAAATTCATGTTCGGAACGTGGGTCTTTGAAAAAAGCCTTGTCGAATTTTAGTTTCATTCTGAATATTGCAGAGTTAAGCAATTCTGATTTTCTGTCCATATAAATAATATATTGCCCTCCTTTTTCTGAAAAAATAGTTTCTGTAGGAAATTATTTTAACAGGAAATTAAAGTTTTGTCAATGTTAATTATGACAATATTAAAGGAAAAATCATATGATAATATGTACATATTAGTAGTGTGCTAAATAAACTCTTGATTTATTCGGAGAAAAATGATATAATTATTCTATCAGTATACATTTGTTGCACTATTTTATATAATTTAATAAGGAGTTTTTGACATTGATTAGAAGTATGACAGGTTACGGCAGGGAACAATCTTTTTGCGGTAACAGGAATATATTGGTTGAAATACGTTCTGTAAACCACAGATATTATGAATTTTCTTCAAGAGTTCCGAGAGTGTATGCATATCTTGATGAAAAGCTTAAATCATTGCTGAACGGAAGCATATCAAGAGGAAAGGTTGAAGTATCCGTTTCAATAATGAATACCGAAGAAAGCGATGTTTTAATAGAGGTAAACCGTTCAGTTGCCGAACAGTATATAAATGCTCTGAGAAAGGTGAATGAGGTTCTTGATTTAAGAGATGACCTCTCACTTTCCCAGATAACACGCTTTCCGGACGTTTTCAATGTTCAGAAGACTGTTGAAGATGAGGACGAGGTATGGCAGGCAGTTGTGAGCGTTGCAAAAGCGGCTCTTGAAAAATTTGTTGCTATGCGTGAAAGAGAAGGCTTGAAAATGAAAGAGGATATTCTTTCAAAGCTTGATGAAATCGAAAAAATGGTCGGATTTATTGAAGCCAATGCTCCGCAAATGGTGGAAAACTACCGCACACGACTTTATAACAAGTTAAAAGATGTGCTTGAGGATAAGAATATTGATGAGCAGCGTATCATAACCGAAGCCGCAATATTCTCTGAAAAGGTTGCCGTTGACGAGGAAACAGTAAGGCTCAGAAGTCATATCTCACAGTTCAGGGAACTGCTTGAAACAGATGGTCCTGTAGGCAGAAAGCTTGATTTTCTTGTTCAGGAGATGAACAGGGAAGTAAATACAACAGGCTCAAAGGTTCAGGATTTGGAGCTGACAAGAACTGTCGTGGATATGAAATCGGAAATCGAAAAGATAAGAGAGCAAATCCAGAATATAGAATAGGACGTGTTTCAATGAAGTTTATCAATATAGGTTTCGGAAATATGGTATCATCAGCAAGACTTGTTGCCGCTGTAAGCCCTGAATCCGCACCGATAAAGCGTATAATTCAGGATACAAGGGAAAAAGGTATGCTGATTGATGCAACATATGGCAGACGCACGAGAGCCGTCATAATAATGGACAGCGGTCATGTTATTCTTTCAGCGATACAGCCCGAAACAATAGCATCAAGAATAGACAGCAGAGAGGAGGGAATTTCCTGTGAGTAAAAAGGGGATGCTTATAGTGGTATCAGCACCGTCCGGCTGCGGAAAGGGTACTGTGCTTGCTGAAATACTCAAAGATAAGGAACGTTTCTATTATTCTGTTTCAGCCACCACCAGAAATCCAAGAGAGGGCGAAACAGACGGCGTTCATTATCATTTTATGAGCAGAGAGGAATTTGAAAAAAATATCGCAGAGGGCAATATGCTTGAATATGCTCAGTACTGCGGCAATTATTATGGTACTCCTAAAAAGAAAATAGAAGAACAGCTCGCAGAAGGCAAAAATGTTATCCTTGAAATAGAAGTTCAGGGGGCTATGCAGATAAAAAAATCATGTCCGGAGGCAGTATTTATATTCATTGCACCGCCGTCAGTAGCTGAACTGAGAAACAGACTCAATAAAAGAGGTACAGAATCTCAGGAGGTAATTGAAAAGCGTGTAAGTGAGGCTGCTAAGGAAATAGGATATGCCGGACAGTACGATTATATAATAGTCAATGACAAGCTTGAAAATGCCATTGATGATTTCAGAAGTGCAGTAAGAGCCGAGGAACTGAGAACCATACGCTCTGCAAATATTATTGATGAGGTGGTTAAAAATGCTTAGACCAGCAATTACACAGATTATTACAAAAAATGAAAGCTGTTATTCACTTGTAATAGGCGTTGCCAAAAGAGCAAGAGATATTGCTGATGAACTCTATAAGAATAATCAGACTCTTGAGGAAAAGCCTGTAAAGACTGCTGTCGAGGAATTCGCAAGCGGCAAGTACAAGATTGTTGAATATCATAACGAAGAAGAATAACAAAAAAATAATCTTTGGAGGTGAAAAAATATTATGGGAAAATATGCTGAGATTGCAGTGAGCAATACATCATATTCCTTTGATATGCCTTTCACCTATTCAGTGCCGCCGGAAATGACAGACAGTGCAGAAAGAGGCAGACGTGTTATAATACCATTCGGCAGAGGAAACAGGAAGCGTCAGGGAATTATACTGAATGTTCTTGATGAATACAGGGAAAATTCACCCGTAAAACCGCTTCTGAGCATAACTGACAGCGAACCTGTGCTGAATGATGAAATGATGAATCTGGTTTACTGGATGAAAGAACATACTTTCTGCACATATTTTGATGCAGTAAGAACATTTCTTCCTGCCGGCATGAGCATAAAAATTCAGGAGAAATATAAGCTCGCAGAGGATTTCCCTGAACTCCCTCTTTCAAAAGAGGAGGAAAATATACTTTCTTTCCTGAAAAATGCCGCAAGCCGCAGGGAATTTGATTCAATCGTTGAGGACGGCAATGATGCAGAAAAGAAAAATGCTGTGGAGTCGCTTATCAGAAAAGGTTTTATAATAAGCATTGATGAAGCAAGACAGTTTGTGAACGATTCATACATTAAAATGGTGAGGCTTTCTGATGATTATATCATGCAGAGAAGAATTTTTAAATTATCACCAAAACAGAAAAAAGCGGCATTGCTGCTTGAAGAAAACGGTTCTGCTTCAATAAAGGAAATATGCTATATATGCAGCATAACAGCCGGAGTAGTGAGAAACCTTATAAAATCAGGTGCGGCTGAGGAGTATCAGTATGAAGCATTCCGCATTTCCGAAAAATTGCAGACTGAAAATCTTGATGATATTCAGATGACCGTAAAGCAGCAGGAGGTATATGATGCTGTTTCTGTACAAATGGATACTAAAAAGCCAAGCTGTTTCTTGCTGCATGGCGTAACCGGAAGCGGAAAAACGCTCATATTTGAAAAGCTTATCAGAAAGACAGTAAATCAGGGCAGACAGGCTCTTATGCTTATCCCTGAAATAGCACTCACTCCGCAGATTGTTGAATCATTCCGCAGATATTTCGGCGAGCGTATAGCTGTAATCCACAGCGGATTATCGCTTTCACAGCGAATGTCCGAATACAAAAGAATAAAAAATAATATGGCTGATATAGTCATAGGTACAAGAAGTGCGGTATTTGCACCTCTTGACAACATAGGAATAATCATCATGGACGAGGAAGGCGACCGTTCATACAAATCAGATGCTTCTCCGAGGTATAATACTGCTGATGTGGCAAAGGTACGCTGCAAAAATCATAATGCGGTACTGCTTATGGCATCAGCAACACCATCGGTAGAAAGCTATTATTATGCCCGTATGGGATACTATAAGCTTCTCACACTGAATGAACGCTATAACAGCAATCCGCTTCCGGAAGTAATAATAGCCGATATGGAGAGCGAAAGGCTGAACGGCAATGTATCCGAATTAAGCGATGTGCTGGTTGATGAGATTTATAAAAATCTCAATAACCATGAACAGACGATACTGCTCCTTAACAGACGTGGTTATCATACGGTTGTTAGATGCTTCGACTGCAAAAAGACAGTTGAATGTCCGAACTGTAATATTCCGCTCACATACCACAAGGCAAACAATGCAATGATGTGTCATTACTGCGGTTACAGTGCAAAGGATATAACCAGATGTCCGTCATGCGAAAGCAATCGGCTTGTAAAAATCGGATACGGAACTCAGAAGCTGGAGGAGGAAATAACAAGGCTTTTCCCCGATGCTTCCGTACTGCGAATGGACGCCGATACCAATGTTTCAAGATATGCCTATGAAAATAATTTCAGTGATTTCAGAAACGGTAAGTATGATATAATGCTCGGTACACAGCTTATCGGAAAGGGACTTGATTTTCCGAATGTAACGCTTGTAGGAGTTATCGGAATTGACAAATCACTTAATATGCAGGATTTTCGTGGAGGTGAGCAGTCCTTTTCGCTGATAACTCAGGTAATCGGCAGAGGAGGACGTGGAAGCAAGCAGGGCAGAGCAGTTCTTCAGACTTCCATGCCCGACAATTATGTTATAGAATTTGCCGCACAGCAGGATTATGAGGGCTTTTACAATGATGAGATTGAAATAAGAAAGGCACTTATTTTTCCGCCTGTATGCGATATGTGCGTTTTAGGTTTTTCATCGGCATTTGAGGATAAGGCTGATGCCGCTTCAAAGGCGATGATTGAGATTATGTCCGAAAAGGTAAAGCGTGAAAATATAAGATTTCCGCTTCGTACGCTCGGACCTGTAAAATGTACATATGGCAGAATAAACGGCAAATACCGTTACAGAATAATACTTAAATGCAGAAACAGTCCTGATTTCAGAAAATTCATAAGTGAATCGCTGATTATGGCAGGCAAAGACCGCAGATTTTCAAATGTCACCGTATTTGCGGATATAAACGGCGATACGGCAATATAATGGCAGCGGCAATTTGCCGTTTCCGCTTGTCAGTATTTGGTTTTATCAAAGCGGTCGGGTAGGTAAAAAGTGTTGAAATAAAGCTAAATCCGAAATTAAAAATTTTTGCCCAGCTTTTTTCAAAAAGCTGGCGGTTTCCAAAGGCAGAGCC
>JBJEQS010000244.1:0-2135 GCA_051881875.1 Oscillospiraceae bacterium | reverse complement strand
CTGCTTTCATATCTCTATTATATCATATTTTTTCTATGAGAACAAGTTCTTACAAGGAGCAGCATGGAGAACCTGTTTCAGATGAAATAATTTTCAACACTCCAATTGTGCTTTATTCACATAAAGCCGTTGCAGAAGTGTTAATGACAGACGGAACAGTCACTCTGTCGGAGGGCGTTTATTATGCAGATATGAAAAAACTTACGGATAAAATAATTGACGGAGTTACATGGACTGAGATATGTCTGCCGGAGCTTTATGGAAATATTGGGGTAGATACTACCGACCCGGTTCGCTCAAATTCCGGCAATATGTTTGCTGCACTGCTTGCAAATGTTCTGTGCGGCGGAAAAACTGCTGATGAAGAAAGCGTGAAAGAAATACTTCCGCAGCTTAAATCAATTTTTGCAAATCTGGGATATATGGAAACATCATCGTCAGATTTGTTCAATCAGTTTATCCGCACAGGTATTGGAGCGAAACCTGTTATTGCAGGATATGAAAATCAGATTCTTGAATATGCAGCAGAAAATCCTGAGCAGTATAAAAAGATATCCGATGATATAGTCATCATTTATCCGACTCCTACACTCTGGTCTACCCATATTTACATAGCTCTTGATGAAACTGGAAAACAGGGTGCAGAGGCTCTCTGCGATGAAAAAATACAGCAGCTTGTCTGGGAAAAGCATGGCTTCCGCACAAGCGGCTGCGATATATCATCAGAGGGTGGAGAAGGTAATGTTTCAGGCATTGCACCGCAGCTTAATGCGGTAATAAATATGCCCGATTACAAGGTAATGAAAATTATAATGGAAGAACTGGAGGATTAAATCATGTCAGAAATAAGTTTAGCAGCGTTATCAAAATCCAAAAATATTGCAGTAACAGAGGACACTGCTCTTTCGCTTCAGGATGAAAATACTCAGCTTGAATTTACTCCCGAAGAAAAAATGAAAATCGCAGAAATAAAGGAAAGCATTGATTTTATGGATTCAAAAACAACGGTGCAGTTCGGTATCGGTGCCCAACGCAGACTGACGGAATTTACTAATTCCATACTTGATAATGTTCGCTCAAAGGACGGCGGACAAGTTGGCAGTCTGCTGTCCAGTCTTGTTGTGGAAGTAAATAGTCTTGACCCATCATCGCTTACAAATGACAGCGGATTTCTTTCAAAGCTGCCAGGCATGAAAAATGCGGTAAAGAGCCTGAAAAAGCTTGCAGAACGATATAACAAAGCTGAAATTCAGATAGACAGGATTGAAGCTGCTCTTGAAAAAGCAAGAATGGATATGCTCAAGGATATCAGCGTTTTCGATATAATGTACAAGCAGAATCTTGATTGCTTCCGTGAGCTTGGACTTTATATTCAGGCAGGAAAAGAGCGTGTTGAAGAGATAAAAACGGAAACTATACCAAAGCTGAAAGCAGAAGCACAGACAAGCGGCGACCCAATGGATGCACAGCTTGTACGGGATTTTGCGGACGAGGTTGACAGGTTTGAAAAGAAAATCTATGACCTTGAACTCAGCCGTACAATTGCCGTTCAGACTGCTCCGCAGATTAAACTGATACAGAATAATGACCGTATTCTTGTGGATAAAATCCAGACGGCAGTGCTTAATACTATCCCCATATGGAAAAGTCAGTTTGTTATTGCAATGGGACTTAACAATCAGCAGAGAGTGCTGAAAATGCAGCGTGAGATAACAGATACTACTAACAAAATGCTGCTGAAAAATTCCGAACTGCTGAAAACAAATACGGTTGAAACTGCCAGAGAATCCAACAGAGGAATAGTTGATATTGAAACTTTGCAGAAAGTAAATCAGAATCTTATCAGCACCATTGAGGAAACCATACAGATACAGAAAGAAGGAAGTCATCAGCGTGCGGAAGCTGAAAAAACGCTTGGTCGTATTGAAGACGAGCTGAAAAACAAGCTTGTTGCAATAATAAATAAGCAAATTCGATGGATTATTTTTGTAGGGGCGACCAATGGTCGCCCGTTGAAATTCCCAATAAATCATCTGTTTCACAGAATGTTCTTATTAACGTGAGTTCGACAACCAAAAGAAAAAGTTTTTGCCCAGCTTTTTTCAAAAAGCTGGTGGGGTCAAGGGGCAAAGCCC
>JBJEQS010000243.1:0-9386 GCA_051881875.1 Oscillospiraceae bacterium | reverse complement strand
ATCCTGACTGGATTGATAATGATAACGGTATTTCTGTTATAACAATAAATAATGCAAAGGCGGCTGTTGTTTTTGAGGAAATTCGACCGGAATTTAATATGCTTAACAAAATCTCAACAAAAGAGGCACTGGCTAAGAACAGACGAAATATTAAAAGACAGATGCATCCGAACAGAGATAACTTTTTAAGAAGTGTTGCAAAAACCAGTTTTGCCAAAGCTGAAAAGGCAAATATCAAGTCAAAATATGATGTTGCTTTATATGGTAATACTCTTAGTTCAAATTATGGCGGAATAATGACCTATTTTGCTCTTTACAGATATATGAGCAACATCGGAAAAAATGTTGTTATGATAAGACCGCCTGAAGGGAAATCTGCTAAGGTATCAGTTGATTTTTTTGATAAATATGTAAATCTTAGTATACAGCGTAAACTGGAAGAATTCAGAAAATATAATAATATTGCGGATACTTTTGTTATCGGTTCCGACCAGATATGGAACTATAAGCTTTTCTCAGCAAGGAGATTATCATATTATCTTGACTTCGTTGATGATTCAAAAAAGAAAATTGCATATGCTACTTCATTCGGCACTGAAGTACCTACAGTTATAGATTTTAAGCCGGAGGTTTATCCGAAAACATTTGAAAATCTCAATAAGTTTGACAGTATTGCGGTAAGAGAAAGTGATGGAGTTGACGCTTGCAGAAAATACTATGGTTCATCAGCTGTTCATGTTTTTGACCCTATTTTTCTTGTCAGCAGTGAGGAATATCTTGAGGTTGCTGAAAATGCTGAAAGAAAATCAGAGGGAAAATTCCTTACTGTATATACTCTTACTCCGGGTGCTGATTACAACAAGGCTATAAGATTTACTGCTGAAAAACTCGGTCTTCCAAGAATTAATATGGGTCACGGAACAAAGAAAAAATATGAACTCCAAAAGAAAAAATTTGATGAGCCGTATCTTGAAAATGTAACTCCGGAGGAATGGCTTTACAATATTGCAAATGCTGAGTATGTTATTACTGACTCATATCATTGCGTATGCTTTTCAATCATATTTAGGAAAAAATTTATAATTGTTCAGAAAAGCTGGGAAATTTCAAGAACAAAAAGTTTGCTTGAAAAACTTGGACTTACTGACAGAGGGGTTGCAAACTCTCAGGAACTTATCAATAATCCCGATATTATTTTCAAGGATATTGATTATGATAAGGTTTATGAAATTCTTGAAAAGGAAACAGATATTTCTAGGAAATGGCTGTCTGATGCACTTGATTCTCCTAAGCATACTGTACAGCATAATATAATGTTCCCATCTAAGATGGAGATTCAGGCTGATGAATATTTTGCATCATTGAGAAATTCCCAGAATGATAGTATTTATATTGCTTTGAAGTATGAGGAAAGTTCTGACTGTATTGCTTCGGTTAATTTACCTCAAAATATGAATATTGTCGAAAAAATCAATGAGGATATTAATGGAATTCCTTTTGTATGTATATGCAATCCTGAAAAGGAAGTTTCAAAGAAAAAGAGCAGTGATTTCCCGCTTGTAAATTATAAATATGAAGATATGATAGTATCTGCTTTCAGTTGCAAAAATGAGATAAGCGGAAGATGTGCAAAGGTTTCAATTGAAAATCCTGATGGCAGAAAGGATATTTACAATTGTAATTACGAAGAAAATGGTTTATATTTCTTTGTTTATTCAAAAACCAAAAAGAAAATTACAGATGTTAAGTTTATCGGGAATGATTTCCTTACATTGAATTTTAACTGATTAAAAATTTAATTATTTTTTAGAATCTGTTCAGTTCTTCACACCGTTGAAAAAAGAGGTACATATGGGCAAAACAAATGATGATGGGTGAAGTTTGCTTGTTCAGATTTTATGGAAGTTATTTGAGATGAAACAGAAAATCATCTAAAAGAGAAATATCATAACAAAGGGAGGATTTCTTTATCTATGAAAAACGAAACTTTTGATGAATCGTTAAATAAAAATGTTGATTTACATTATGATGTTATGCTGTGCGGTGTAACTGTAAATACAAACTATGGTGCACTGATAACATACTATGCATTATACAACGCAATAAAATCACTTGGTTATACTGTTATAATGAAAGATTCTATACCAAAAAATGTTGACGAAGAATCTCTTGACCACGCCAGAAGATTTGCATTAAGAAACTATATTCTGACATCAAGAACTGATAGCAAGGATTACAATAAACTTGCTGATACATTTATACTCGGTTCGGACCAGATATGGAATTATAGTTTGTTTAAGGAGAAAGACGGGGCTTTATATCTTGATTTTGTAAATGATGATAAAAAGAAGATTGCTTATGCGGCATCATTCGGATTTAATAAATTAACTCTCAAAAGCAGATATCCACAGAAATATGGATTCATTACAAGTTTAATGAAACGTATGGATAATATTTCTATAAGAGAAGTTGATGGAGTTGATTTGTGTGAAAGAAGTTTTCAGGTAGATGCTGTAAATGTGATGGACCCTGTGTTCCTTCTTAATCGAACTGAATATTCTGTTCTTGCTGATAAAACAAGATATCCTCACGAAGATAAATATATCACTTCATACTATTTAACACCAAATGAAGAAAAGATTTCTGCATTATGCTATTGCTCAAAAGAACTGGGTTTACCTATGTATAATATGACATCCGGTAATCCTAAAAGAGCAGCAGAATATATATCTATGCTTCCGGATAAGGCTTGTTCAGATGTCGGAATAGAGGAGTGGCTGTATAATATTAAAAACAGTGAATTTGTTATTACGGATTCATATCATTGCTTATGCTTCTCAATTATATTCAAAAAAAGATTTGTTATAATTCAGAATAAATGGGCACCCTCAAGAATTGAATCCTTATTAACCATGCTTGGACTTAAACATAGATGGCTGAATTCTGCTGAGGAAATAATTGACAACCCGGTGCTGCATGAAGAAATAGACTATGATAAAGTGTATGAGATTCTTAACAGAAAAATTTTTGATTCATACTCATGGTTAAGTAAGGCATTATCTGATGACAAAAAAATATCATTTATTAAGAATATAGATGCAAATTCCGGTGATTATGCTGAATTGAGAACTATAACAGATACTTCATCATACTTCCAAAAATTAAATATGAATAAGGATATTGTTATAATGTGTCTGATACATGGAAAATCATCACCCGAGGAAACTTTTAAATATATCAAGCTCCCTGGTATTGGACCACGCTCCAAAAAGTTAATGGTCAATGGATTTTCCATGATTAGCGATTTTAAAGGAACAGTAAACATTAAAAGCTTTAAGACATTAAATAAGCTTGAATACTGCACTATGGACATGAGATTATCTCTTTTATGTCAAAGTGAAAAATATTATAGCCAGTATAATCTGAGTGAATTCTATTTTGATGTCAACGGCAAAAGACAAATTTATACTTGTGAAAAAGAGGGCTTCTATCTAATGAGTGTTTCCTTAAGTAAACGTTCTGTTGTTGATTTAATAAGAATACCAATGGATAAAACAGATAGTATTGAACATCTTTTATAATGCAGCCGATTCCAAAATATTCCGTTGCAATGCTTTTCCGGCGGTAAATGAATTGCCGGATTACATTGTATCTGCACACTGCTGACTTTACTCTTTTTTCATTGAATATTAGATTATGGCTTGACGGAGATGGCTTGTGTGTGTTGCAGTATTCATAGCGGATTTGCTGACCTCCTGTTGCTTTTATCTTTGCAGATTCACTGTAACACAGGTTTCGCTTTTCCGCTACTATTTTTCTTTACTGTCAATTTTCTACTGTAAACCTTTTCCTTTTTATGCTATTGACAAGTATAGTAAAAATGTGTATAATAATATTAGATAGTATTCGCATAAAATTGGACATATCAGAGGTAAAAATATAAGAATATTGATAATTGGCACACAATTTATATGCGGTTCAGCATATGGACTGAAAACGGTATTATTGTAAGAATATTTGAAAAATTACAGCAGTTTAACATTTTTTGAGATTCAAGTAATTTAGAAAAGTATTCACTTATTATAATAAAATAGATTCTGTGTATATGTCTGTCATCTATCTTATTGTTATTTTTGCTGCTCTTTTTTTGTGTAGACCTAAAGTATATTGTTTGTAAATTCTATAATTTACTGGGCGTGAGTAAAGAAAAGTTTTTGCTGAATGAAATAGTCAATATGCAATGGAGCAATCTGTTATAAAATTAAAAACCATAAATAATGTTTGGAGGAACTGTCGTATGAACGACATTATGTCAGATAATAACATAAAAAATCAAATTAAAAAAGGGATTATCATACCTTCAGGAAACAAAAAAGCTACAGTTGAAGTGAGTGAAAATTTAATTAAATTAAATTTTCTTCAGGATATTAAGGGCTTTGAAGAAATATATGCTTTTTTCTATGACAGAACCAGCAACAGATGTGTTGCTTTTGCTGATATCGAATTATTGGGAGAAAACAGTGCAGCAATAAAGTTCAACTCAACTTTAATAAGGTCATTTTCAAGAATTAATTTCAAATATGTCAGAATATGTATTGCTCTTAAGTATAGCAGCAGCTGCAAGTGTTTCTTTATAAAGGGCGATGATGCAGCTGTAGCCAATAACAACAAACCTGAATTAACTATAGGCATTATTGAAAGTGAAAATACCTTAGAAGATGCATTGCTTATATATTATTCAGAAGCAGGTCTTATTTCACTTAAGGTAAATGGTTATGAGAAAACTGATATTTTTAAATCAGTTGTCGATAATACTGAGATAAGCAAAATTAATTTCAGTAATGATGTTGTTACTATTGAACGTACTTACAAAGGTAATGACTGGCTTTATAAAAATACAAATCTTGTGCTGGAAGGTTATGGAAACAGATATGTGCTTAAGGATATATCATATAAATATGACTTGGATACAAATTCAACAAAAGTAGTTTCTTCTATTGGTCTTTCAGAGATAAAAAATTTCGGTACATTAAGACTTAAATACTCATTGTTTAATCTTTCAAAGAATGTAGTGATAAATAATGAAAAGATTTATAGCAGTTCACTTCTTGAAAGAGAAGTATATCCAATCTCAGAAAATAAAAAAATCGTTGTATTCAAAAGAATAAACAAAAAATTTGAAATATCAATATGTGAAAAGTATTATAATTCCTTGTTTGCAGTAGTAATGGCAGTATATAACACAGAAGCATTTGTTTCTGAAGCTATTGAAAGTGTTCTTGGACAGAATGTTAAAAATATAAAGAATGTTATTGAGCAAAACGGAAGAGTTTATTATAAAAATATTGTTGACCTTATTCTTGTCGATGATGGTTCTACTGATAACTCTGGAGTTATATGTGACCAGTATGCCGATATTTATCCGAATGTCCACGTAATACATAAACAAAACGGAGGCGTTTCAGCAGCAAGAAATACCGGTATAGAGTTTGCAGACAGTAAATATCTTAATTTTATCGACTCTGACGATAAATTTTCAGAAAATGTTTTTGAGGAATGCTTTGAATTCTTTGAACAGAATTATAACAAGATAAATATGGTAACCTTCCCCATCAAATTTTTTGATGCTGCCCAAGGTGAACATTGGCTCAATAATAAATTCAGTAAAGAAAACAGAATACTTAACCTTGAAACAGAAACTGACAAATCAGCAGTATTCGTAAATGCGGCTATTTTTAAAGCTGAAATCATAAAACAGAAAAATATACGTTTTGACCCGAATCTTGTCAACGGAGAAGATATAAAATTTATATATTCAATGTTCTTTAATTCTGCACCTCTTATAGGTCTTGTGGTTAAACCTACTTACTGGTACAGAAGAAGAAGCAGTGGTGATGAATCTGCTATTCAGGCATCCAAGAAAGTTCCTTCTTTTTATAAAGAACGTCTTGAAAATCTGTTCGGCTCGCTTATTGAAGATTCAATCGAAAAATTCGGAACTGTTCCTAAGTATGTTCAGAATGTAATAATGCAGCAGCTTCAGTGGCTTTTCATTCAGGATACAGATGCTAAAGTCGCTAAAAGTATAATTACAGAAGAAGAATATGAAGAATTCAAACAAAGAGTTTTCAAACTTATTCAGTATATAGATATTGATGTTATTCTTCAGCAGAAAAAAATCTATCGTGAGCATAAATACTATATTGCATCTAAAAAGCAGAACTGTGTCAAAAAAGAATATATCTATAATGATATAATATATTCTTATGACGGCGGAGAAATATCAGCAGCTTCAAAACATTATGTCAGAACTGAATTCCTGAAAATAGAAAACGGCATTCTGAGTATAGAAGGTTTTAGTATGTCGATTGAAAAGGATTCTGAACTGTTCGTTAAGGTAAATGAAGAATATATGCCAGTCAAAAAAATAATAAGTCATGATAAAAATGTATATTCTTTGGGTGAAATAATATTCTACGCAACAAACTTTATATTTACAATGGAACTTGATGATTCAACTGAAATCTATAATCTTGAATTTTATGAAAAAGCAAATGGTATTTATATCCGTAAAAAAGATGTTAGATTTCATAAGAGTTTCCCACTCTGTCAGAATTACAATGCCTCATACTTCAGTAAAGATGGCTGGTATGTTAAACTTATAAATGGTAGTTTTACTGTAAGAAACAGTCTTTTCAGTTTAGAGTCCTTATTGGAATGTGAAAAGTATGAGAAGATGTTTATCAAACAGCTTGAATCAAGTAATGAAGCTTCTTCTCCTGTCTTTAAAAAGGCTATTGAACTGAGAAAAAAAGTAATGTCTGTTTACAGTAATTATTATATGAATCGCCGCAAAAAAATATGGTTGGTATCTGACAGGGTTAATATGGCAGGCGATAATGGTGAAGCTATGTTTCGTTACCTCACATCTGTAAATGACCCAGATGTTGAACTGTATTTTGTTATTGAAAAGGATTGTCCGGATTATGATAGAATGCAGCAGTATGGTAAAGTAATTGACAGATATTCTGAAGATTTCAGAATACTTTATCTTCTTTCGGATGTTAATATCTCATCTCATGCAGATGAATTCATTATTGACCCGTTCTTTGATGAAAAAACCACTGATGTTTTCAGAAACCTTGTTTATCGTCCGAAATATGTTTTCCTTCAGCATGGTGTTATCAAAGATGACCTGAGCGACTGGCTTAACAGATTTAACAAAGACATCTCCGGCTTCATTACAGCAGCATATGATGAATACCGTTCTATTCTGGAATACAATTATTTCTATACTGAAAAGGAAGTCTGGCTCACAGGTTTGCCAAGACATGACAGACTTTACAGAAACGAAAAGAGATATATTACAATTATGCCAACATGGAGAAAATATCTTTCTGAATTCAGTAAGGAAAATGCTAATGTAAGAGTAGTTGTTGAAAATTTCAAGGAAAGTAAATTTTTTACGTTCTATAATGCACTTATAAACAATAAAAAACTTATTGAAGCATCAAAGAAATATAATTATCAGATATGTTTCATGCCGCATCCGAATATAATGACAGTTATGGAGCAGTTCGACAAAAACTCAGATGTATTATTTTTCGGACTTGATAAGCCATATCGTGACATTTATGCAGAAAGCAACCTTATTATGACTGACTATTCGTCATCTGTAATGGATTTTGTATATCTTCGCAAACCAGTTGTTTATTGCCATTTTGACAAGGAAGAATTCTTTTCAGGTGACCATGTATATGTTCAAGGATATTTTGATTATGAACGTGACGGCTTCGGTGAAGTAACATATGACATAGACTCATTAATCGATGTTATGATTGAGTATATGCAGAACGATTGTAAAGTTAAGAATATGTATCTTGAAAGAATGGAAAAATTCTTTGCATATAATGACGCAAATAATTGCGAGAGAGTTTATAAAAAAATAAAAGAAATGTGTAAAGAATAATTTATGTAAAAGTAATAAAATACTTCCGGTAAGACAAATTTATGAGTAATAAAAGAGTCTGAATGGAAGTATTTTTATTATGTAAAAACATAAGTTTGGCGAAAACAGATTGTAAAAAATAGAAGTTATTATAATATTTTATTTTTTTTGAAAAAAAGCTGGGCAAAAACTTTTTCTTTCGCCCTGAATATGTCAGATGGTAAGCTTTTCTATAATTAACAAAAAGAAAAAATTTCAAACCTCATCATCATAATACATTATCTGCCACTGCTTTCTTTTACGGCATTTCAAAATAAACATATTCAGATGAATTGCTGCTGTCGTTGATATTGATACAAATTCTGCATAAATCTCCCGACTTCGGCTGTGCAATATTCAGAATATCCTTTAAAAACTCATCAAAGGTCATGGAACTGATTCTGGAAAATTCATATTCATCTATTATATCTTCATAACTGCCATTTTTTATCTTGTCGAAATACATCTTTACCTCATCAAGCATATCAGTGCAATTGATAAAACTTAATTCAGCTGTATCGCCGAATTCAATTTCGATACTGTCGCCATATTTATCAGCATTTTCACTGGAATATGCTGTAAAAAACCATAATCCGTCTTTCATAACTTCCATTGTAATTGAGTAATTAACAACGGCTGTTTCTTCATTCCATATGTTATTTTTTAGAGGTATTTTAATCATATCAGAATCTTGTGACACTTTAACTTTTTGGGGAAAATAAAAACATCTTTCGGCAGGAACATCGATAACATTTGCATTTGCCCTGAAATTCATTCCACCCGCAATAATTTCAAGAGTATATTCACCGGCTGAAAATTCATGACCAATATCGTCTGTTGTTATGGTAATCGTATGATATGAAACGCTGTTTATTCTTCCTATATCATTGACATCAATGTCATACAGCTTTTCATTATTGTAATATAAAACTGCACTGTCAGGATATACAGCAGATATTCCGTTGTTTTTGATATTAAAGCTGATTGAACTCACTCCATCAGGATAATTTTCAGAAGAAATATCAAGACAGGCTTTCTTTTCTGTTCCGTAATAGAAACCGCCGTAAACTGTTTTTCCGTCTGCATTGGTCTTAATGCGATAAAGCGACATTTCATCTGAATTAATACTGCTTATATCAAAACCAATTTCGGCATATTTTCCGCCGTCAATAGTCTGACTGTTTATTGAGCCTGCTCCGATACTTTCCCATGTATCGCCGTTTCTTTTCTGGATTTCATAGCTTTCATCAAGTGTAACAGATTTATCGGTGTTGTTCCAGAAATAACAGATTATCTGACTGTCTTCAGCAGAATAACAGCGTAATGCTTCGGGAAGATAAAATCTCTGGGAATACATACGATAATCTGTAAATCCGTCCTCTGTTACATCATCATGGCA
>JBJEQS010000242.1:0-2156 GCA_051881875.1 Oscillospiraceae bacterium | reverse complement strand
GTATCACAGAGAGTTATCTCCAAAGTTTCAGCCTCTGCTTCATCTGCATATACTGCCGGTAATCCATCAATTGAATACTTTCCCTTAGATATTTTATATCCTTTATATCTCAAATCAAGAGCTTTGCTTCCGTCTGCATGATGAACTGAAACCGCTGATATACGGTAATCTCCAATTCCACCACAGGCATATTCAAGCGGCTGTGTATTGAGTGAATATGTTCTGTCATTTTCTGCATCATATGGATTTCCGGAAAATCCTACATCGGGATAATCAAGCAGATATGACATATCCGTACTCACTTTTTCACCATACCATAAATGCCTTAAAACTCCATATTTATCAGCCTGAAGCTGATATTCCGTATTCAATGTCCTAAGACTGAAAAATCCCTTTTCATCAGTATATATTGCCATAGCTGCCTCCTTGAATTACTTTATTTCAAAACTGTAATCTGTCAGATTACCGGTAAGTGTGAGAGTATCTGCTCCGCAGGTTCTTGTAATCTTCAGAGTATCTCCCTCTGCTTCAACATTGATTGTACCATCAAGTCCGAATGCAGGGTGAGAATTTCTCAGTTCCATAAGAGCTTTCAGTTCCCTTACTACCTCACGTTTCTGCTCATTTTCAACATCTTCCATTGTATAATAATGACGATTAATATCTCTGCCGTTTTTAGTACGTTCCATAAGCTGAATATCATTTGCTCCTGCAAGCATTCCCACATAGTATACCTGTGGAATTCCAGGTGCAAAAAATTGTATCGCTCTTGCAAGAAGATATGCTTTGTCATTATTTCCAAGTGCTGAATAATATGTGGTATTAACCTGATAAATATCAAGATTATTATATGCCTCACTGCTGTAAATCTTCTTTACATTAGCTCCCTGACTGTACATCTGTTCCTTGACTTTTTCAATTTCCTCATCGGGCAGAAGGTCTTTTACATCAACTATTCCTATTCCGTCATGAGTGTCAAGAGTTGTAAACTGTTTCATCGGACACTTCTCCAGCCATTTTTTCAGATACTCTCCATTATGATTATATAATGCATGAAGCACCATTACCGGCAGAGCAAAATCATATACCCAGAATCCCTTATCAGCAATTTTCATAGGAATTGTGTAATGCTCGTGAATTTCAGGGAGTATCTCTCCTCCGCATTTTTTAACTATTTCTTCAATTTCATAAAGCAGATTCCATATGTCAGGCTCAATAAAGAAACAGCTTGTATCCGCTTTTTTTACCGCATATGCAAATGCGTCCAGTCTGATAACTGAAGCACCATGGCTGCACATATCAGTCAGTGTTTTTCTGATAAAATCCTTGGTCTTTTCCTTTGTCACATCAAGGTCTATCTGCTCCTCACAGAATGTACACCAAATCTTTTCTTTGCTTCCGTCAGCAAAATCAGCCTCAATATAAGGAGCTCTCGGCTTTCTCTTATAGATAAGGTCAACCTGTTCTTTAGTCGGCTCACCATTTTCCCAGAAATCACTGTATGAAATAAAAAAGTCTTTATATTCTGAATTATTCTTATTTTTAAGATAATCTTTGAAATATTCTGACTGTGCGGAAATATGGTTTACCATGAAATCGAACATCAGATAATAATCCTTTCCGATATGGTCAATATCCTCAAAAGTTCCGAACATTTCATCAACCTTATCATAGCACATAGGAGCAAATCCTCTGTCTGCTGATGACGGGAAGAACGGCAGTATATGAACACCGCCTACTGCTTTGCTGTAATATTTATTCAGAACCGAATGAAGTTCCTTCAGATTTTTGCCCAGACTGTCGGCATAAGTAATAAGCATTATTTCATTTTTAAGTTTCATAATTTTCCTCCAATCTATTTTCTCCGATTTATATGTATTCCTGCACTGACTGCTACCAGCACAGGAATACTGAATGTATGTGATTAAAGTTTTCTGATTAACCCTTTACTGCACCGTTTGCCACACCGCCTATAATCTGTTTCTGACAAATAATGTAGAAAATAAGGAGTGGGATAAGTGCAAGCAGATATGATGCGAATGCAAGGTTATAGTTTGTACCGAACTGTGTCTGGAAGTTCAGCTGTGCAAGAGGCAGAGTTGTACGCTCTGAACCGGACATAATTACAAGAGGTGTCATAACATCATTCCATGTAC